>JANMAW010000652.1:0-2612 GCA_031360005.1 Rhizobacter sp. | reverse complement strand
TCTGGCGCCACGGCGACTGGATCCGCATCACACCGCGCGGCGGCGCGATCATCTACGGCCGCAGCGATGCGACCATCAACCGCCACGGCATCCGCATGGGCACCGCCGAGCTGTACCGCGCGGTCGAGGCGCTGCCCGAGGTGCTCGACAGCCTGGTCGTCGACCTCGAATACCTCGGTCGCGAAAGCTACATGCCGTTGTTCGTGGTGCTGCGCGAAGGGCTCGTGCTCGACGATTCGCTCACGCGCAGGCTGAAGGACGGCATCAAGACGGCACTCTCGGCGCGCCATGTGCCGAACGCGATCTTCCAGGTCAGCGCGGTGCCGCGCACGCTGTCGGGCAAGAAGATGGAGCTGCCGGTGAAGAAGCTGCTGATGGGAACGCCGGCCGACCAGGTGTTCAATGTCGACGCGATGGCCGGCGCCGACAAGGCGGCGGCATGTGTGGCGTGGTTCGTCGAGTTCGCGGCGAAGCGCGCACTGAGCGAAGCTACAACGGCCACTCGGTGAAGTAGCGCCCGCCGTGAAAAATCAGCGGCTGCGCACCGTCACGCCACGAGCAGCGTTCGACCTCGCCGACGAAGATCACGTGGTCGCCCTCTTCGTAGCGGCTGCGGTTGAAGCATTCGAACACCGCGGCGGCGCCTTCGAGCACCGGCGCACCACCTGCGCCTTCGCGAAAGCCCAGCTCGGCAAAGCGGTCGATCGATTTGCTCGCGAAGCGCAGTGCCAGCGCGTGCTGGTCGGCCGCAAGGATGTTGATCGCGTAATGCGAGCCCTGCTCGAACGCCGGCATCGAGCCGGCGCTGCGCGCCAGGCTCCACAACACCAGCGGCGGGGTCAGCGACACCGAGTTGAACGAATTCGCCGTCAGGCCGACCGGCGCGCCGTCAGCACCGCGCGCGGTCACGATCGTGACGCCGGTGGCGAACATGCCGAGCGCAGCGCGAAAGTCGGGCGTCGAGAAGCTCGGGGCCACAGCCCGCTGCGTAGGTCTCATGCGCGCATTGTCCGGGATTCGAGCGCCTACACTTGCTACGTGGACTCGCTCGCCCGGCATCTGTTGACCCAGGCATTCAACAACGCGTGGGCCAACCATCGCCTGTTCGGCGCCTGCGCGCAGTTGAGCCAGGCCACGTTCGAGGCGCCGCGAACCGGTTTCTTCGCGTCGATCGCGGCGACGCTGAACCACTCGCTGACGGTCGACTGCTACTACCTCGACGCGATCGAGCGCAGCCTCGGCGGCACGCCACCGAACCCGGCGTTCGCGGCGTTCTTCGATCCCGAGCAGCCGTTCGCCACCTGCGCCGCGCTGCGCTCGGCGCAGTCCGGGAGCGACCGCCGGCTGATCGCGCTGTGCCGGGCGCTCGACGCGAGCACGCTGCAGCGCGAGATCCTGGTCCCGCGCAGCCGCGGCATCGAGCATGAAGCACTGGCCCGGCTGCTCGCGCACGTGTTCCAGCATCAGGTCCATCACCGCGGCCAGGCGCATTCGATGCTATCGGGCACGCCGGTCGCGCCGCCGCAGCTCGACGAGTTCTTCTGCGCCGGCGATGCGGCGCTGCGCGCGGCACTTCGAGGCGTTGGGTTTCAGCGAAGCGGCAATCTGGCCGGTGACGGAATAGCCGGGTCGCGCCCGACGTAAGCCCGGCGTGGATGCACCGACCGCTTTTCGCCAGCAACTCCTCGGCGCGATCCCGCGGCTGCGCCGCTATGCACGCTCGCTGGTGTTCGACGCGAGCGCGGCCGACGATCTGGTGCAGACCGCGCTCGAACGCGCGCTCGCGCACTGGCACCAGTTCGATCAGCGCCGTGACATCCTGGTGTGGACCATCAGCATCGCGCACAACGCCTACATGGACGACCGCCGGCGCCACGCCCGCATGCCGATGGCCGAGCCGTACGAGGCGCAGGCAGCGGCGATCGACAGGCAGCCCGCCATCAGCACCGACATCGGCCTGCGCATGGATCTGGTCGCGGCGCTGAAGCAGCTGCCGGTCGAGCAGCGCGAGCCGCTGCTGCTGGTCACGCTCGAGCAATTCTCGTACGCCGAATGCGCCGAGGCGCTGCGCATCCCGATCGGCACGGTGATGTCGCGCATCTCGCGCGGCCGGGTGGCGCTGCGCGCGCTGCTCGACGGCCGCGCCTCGCACACCGCGGCGCAGTCGCTGCGGCGTGTGGTCTGACCCCGCCATTGGACGCCACCATGAACCCCGCCCCCGACGACAACGAACTGCACGCTTGGCTCGACGGTGAACTGGCGCCGGAGCGGCGCGCCGGAGTCGAAGCATGGCTGCGCGAGCATCCGGAAGAGGCCGCGCAGGTTCGGCTGTGGGCCGCCGACGCCGAAGCGCTGCGTGCCCAGCTGGCCGGCGCTGTGGACGAGCCGTTGCCGCCGGCGCTCGCGCAGGTGGTCTGGCGCAAGGCGCCAGCGCCGGTCGAGCCACGCCGTGGTTGGGCGTCGCTGGATCGCGGCTGGCCGCGCTGGGCCGCCGCACTCGCGCTGCTCGCGCTCGGCGGGGTGGGGGGGGCGGCGCTGATGTGGCGGGCCCAGGCCGAGCCCGGCCCGTTCGCCCGCGCGACCGAGCCGGCGTGGGTACAGCGTGCCGCGGT
>JANMAW010000642.1:0-3203 GCA_031360005.1 Rhizobacter sp. | reverse complement strand
GGCGATCGCGTTGACGATCTTCGGCCGCGCGTGGCCGGCATTGACGCACCACAGGCCGGCGATGCCATCGAGGATCTGACGCCCTTCCGGCGTCCAGTAGTGCATGCCCGATGCCTTCGCGAGCAGGCGCGGCGCCTGCTTGAACTGGCGGTTCGCCGTGAAAGGCATCCAGAAGGCGTCCATCGCCTGCCGGGCCTGGGCCGCGGGGGAAACAACTCGCTGCGCCAGCGTGGCGGGATCGTCTTTGTGCATGGCATGTTTCCTGGATGAAGATTCACCGGTAGGCGAAGTGTGCGATGCGGCGTGCAAGGAGTCTAGAGAAACTGATGCGCTTGCGACTTCGCAATTCCCCGTCGCCGCTCCCAGAAAGATGAGGCAGTCGACGTGCCAGCGAACGAAATTTTATGCGAAACGCCTTAGGTGGACTGTCGTGGGGTCGAGCGACGACTTCCATCCGCTACGCGACGCAGACGGCGTGGACGCGCGGATCGCGTACCTGCTTTCATGATCGAGCAACGCTGTTTCACATCGTGAAAGTCCGGAATGCTGCGCTGCCGCAATGGGTTCCGTCAGGGCAATGTGAACACCGCATTGTGAGATTAAGAACATAAGTAGTTGATTCGATTGAGGCAAGTTTTTAGTCTTATATAAGACATAAGTCTTCCTCAATCGGTCGTTCGGCACTATTCTTGGGCCAGCAACTTCGATCCTTCATCCATCTACTGGAGCTCTCATGACCAACCTGACCCGTGACCAACAGATTGCTGCCCTTGAGACGGACTGGGCCGAGAACCCGCGCTGGAAGGGCATCAAGCGCAGCTACTCGGCTGCCGACGTCGTGCGCCTGCGCGGCTCGATCCAGGTCGAGCACACGCTCGCAAAGCGCGGTGCAGAGAAGCTCTGGAACCTCGTCAATACCGAGCCTTTCGTCAACACGCTGGGCGCGCTCACCGGCAACCAGGCGCTGCAGCAGGTCAAGGCCGGCTTGAAGGCGATCTACCTGTCGGGCTGGCAGGTGGCGGGTGACGCGAACCTGGCTGGCGAGATGTATCCCGACCAGTCGCTGTACCCGGCCAATTCGGTGCCGGTGGTCGTCAAGCGCATCAACAACACCTTCACCCGCGCCGACCAGATCCAGTGGTCCGAAGGGAAGAACGACGTCGATTTCTTCGCGCCGATCGTCGCCGATGCCGAAGCCGGCTTCGGCGGCGTGCTCAACGCCTTCGAGCTGATGAAGTCGATGATCGACGCGGGCGCGGCAGGCGTGCACTTCGAAGACCAGCTGGCCTCGGTGAAGAAGTGCGGACACATGGGCGGCAAGGTGCTGGTGCCAACGCGTGAAGCGGTCGCGAAGCTCACCGCGGCGCGCCTGGCGGCCGACGTGATGGGCACGCCGACGCTCGTGATCGCCCGGACCGACGCCGAAGCTGCCGACCTCGTCACCAGCGACGTCGACGACAACGACAAGGGCTTCCTGACCGGCGAGCGCACCGTCGAGGGCTTCTACCGCACGACGCCCGGCCTCGAGCAGGCGATCTCGCGCGGCCTCGCGTATTCCGAAGTGGCCGACATGGTGTGGTGCGAAACCGGCAAACCCGACCTGGCCTTCGCGAAGAAGTTCGCCGACGCGATCCACGCCAGGTTCCCGGGCAAGCTGCTCGCCTACAACTGCTCGCCGAGCTTCAACTGGAAGAAGAACCTCGACGACGCGACCATCGCGAAGTTCCAGCGCGAGCTCGGCGCGATGGGCTACAAGTTCCAGTTCATCACGCTGGCCGGCTTTCACAGCCTGAACTACTCGATGTTCAACCTCGCCCACGGCTATGCGCGCGACAACATGACGGCGTTCGTCGAACTGCAGGAGGCCGAATTCGCCGCCGCCGAGAAGGGCTTCACCGCGGTGAAGCACCAGCGCGAAGTGGGCACCGGGTATTTCGACGCGGTGACGACGACGATCGAGGCACTGTCGTCGACCGGCGCGCTGAAGGGCTCGACCGAGGACGAGCAGTTCTTCGACGCGAAACACGGCTGATCGTGACGTTCGATGCGGCGTAGGCGAGCGCCGCAGCCCCCGGCCCGAAGGCGCTCAGTCTTCGGGCTTTTTCTGGCCCATCGCCGATGGTATGGTCAGCAACCGTGCGGTTCGCGGCGCGCCCGCGCGCCGCTCGCGGCCGGCAAGCCCTGACAGAGGAGATCACATGTCGACGACGCCCGAACCGCTGGTGCTGAGCGCGCGCGACGCGCGCGGCGTCGTCACGCTCACGCTGAACCGGCCGCAGGCCTTCAACTCGCTGTCGCAGGGCCTGCTCGACGCACTGCAGACGCAACTCGATGCGGTCGCTGTCGATGACGCTGCGCGAGTCGTCGTCATCGCTGCCGCCGGCAAGGCCTTTTGCGCAGGTCACGACCTGAAGGAGATGCGGTCCGAGCCGTCGCTCGGCTACTACCAGACCCTGTTCAGGCAATGCGGCGCGATGATGCTGAGCATTCAACGCCTGCCGTTGCCGGTGATCGCGCGAGTGCAGGGCACCGCTACTGCGGCCGGCTGCCAGCTCGTCGCGACGTGTGACCTCGCGGTGGCCGCGAGCGATGCGAGGTTCGCGGTCAGCGGCGTGAACCTGGGGCTGTTCTGCTCGACGCCGAGCGTGGCGCTGTCGCGCAATTTACTCCGCAAGGCGGCATTCGAGATGCTCGTCACCGGTGAGTTCATCAGCGCCGCGCAAGCCCTCGACAAGGGGCTGGTGAATCGCGTGGCCGCGCCGGACCGTCTGGATGCCGAGGTCGAAGCGTTGGTCGCGAGCATCGTCGCGAAGCCGCGCGCGGCGATCGCGATGGGCAAGCAGCTGTTCTACCGGCAGCTCGAGAACGGTATCGAAGCGGCGTACGAAGACGCGGCGCAGACGATGGCCTGCAACATGATGGACCGCAGCGCGCTCGAAGGCGTGCAGGCCTTTATCGAGAAGCGCCCGCCGGACTGGAGCTGAGGCGCGTTCTCGCGTTGCGGGCATCGAGGCCGGGACGCTGCCGGTCGCTGGGCTGGTCGATCCCCGTTGACGGGGCCTCTCGCCCTTCGCTGCGCGTTCTCGCGCAACGGGCATCGAGCCCGTTGCACTCTCCGGCCGCTGCGCTGGTCGATCCCCGTGAACGGGGGGCCTCGCCCTTCGCTTCGCGGCCTACATCCCGCTGTAGTTCGGCCCGCCACC
>JANMAW010000098.1:0-6921 GCA_031360005.1 Rhizobacter sp. | reverse complement strand
ATCGCGTTGCTGCCGCCGCCGACGCAGGCAATCACCGCATCGGGCTGACGACCGATCATCTCGGGCATCTGCACCAGGCACTCGTCACCGATCACGCGCTGGAAGTCGCGCACCATCGTCGGGTAGGGGTGCGGGCCGGCGACCGTGCCGATGATGTAGAAGGTGTTCTCGACATTCGTGACCCAGTCGCGCAGCGCCTCGTTCAGCGCATCCTTCAGGGTCTTCGAGCCGCTCTCCACCGGCACCACCGTCGCACCGAGCAGGTTCATCCGATAGACATTCGGCGACTGGCGCTTGATGTCTTCGCTGCCCATGTAGACCACACATTCCAGGCCGTAGCGCGCGCAGATCGTCGCAGTGGCCACGCCGTGCTGGCCGGCGCCGGTTTCGGCGATCACGCGCGGCTTGCCCATGCGGCGCGCGAGCATCGCCTGGCCGATGGTGTTGTTGATCTTGTGGGCGCCGGTGTGGTTCAGGTCTTCGCGCTTCAGGTAAATCTGCGCCCCGCCGAGCTCGCGACTCAGCCGCGCCGCGAGATTGACGGGGCTGTGCCGGCCGTCGAATTGCTTCAGTTCGGAACGAAACTCGGCGATGAAGGCCGGGTCGTTCTGCACTTCGGCATAGCAGCGCTTGAGTTCGTCGAGCGCATGGACCAGCGTTTCGGCGACAAAGCTGCCGCCATACGGGCCGAAGTGGCCCGAGGCATCGGGTTGTTGGTAATTGGACATGCTCGCGGCGGTTCTTCAGGCAATCGATGCGGCGCTGCGGGCATCGGCCTCGCGCACCGCATCGCAAAACCGGCGGATCGCATCGGCATCCTTGATGCCTTTGGCGGATTCGACGCCGGAGCTCACGTCAACGGCCCAGGGCCGAAGCTGCTGAATGCCTTGGATCACATTTTCGGCATGCAACCCACCAGACAAAACGAGGGGAAGGGGCACGGCGGACGCAATGAGAGACCAATCGAAGACCTTTCCACCTCCGCCATAGCCTTCGACCTCGGCGTCGAGCAGGATGGCCTGGGCTTGTGCAAAACGAGTCGCGAAGTCTAGCAAATCGAAGCCGGGCGCCACCCGAGCCGCCCGAAGAAACGGCCGCCCGGGGCGACGGCAGGCCTGCGGCGTTTCATCGCCATGAAACTGCAGCAGCAGTTGCGGGATGGCGCAGGTCGCCGCGTCGATCTGCGCGTCGCTCGCATTCACGAACAAGCCCACCGGCGTGGCGAACGGCGGCAGGCGGCGGGCCAGTTCCACCGCACGCGCCAGGCTCACGTGGCGCGGACTCCCGTCGTACAGCACCAGGCCGATCGCGTCTGCACCGGCATCGACCGCCGCGTCGACATCGGCCTCCCGGGTCAGGCCGCAGATCTTGATGCGTGTGCGTTGGTTCATCGCCGGTGTCGTCATGGGTGCCAGTCAAGCGCTGCCGATGGCTCGACGATGGCATGGGCTGGATCGTAGTATGGGCCGACGAAATACAGGCCGTCGGCAGGGAATGTCGGCGCCGCCCGGCTGCGCTGCCGCGCCGCGAGCACCTCGCCCAGCCAGGCTTCGCTGCGCGCGCCCGTTCCGACCGTTACGAGGCATCCCATCAGATTGCGAACCATGTGGTGCAGAAACCCATTCGCGTCGAACTCGAATCGCCAGTAGGCACCACGCCGCGAAATACCGATCGAGCGGATTGTCTTGGTCGCTGACGGTGCCTGGCATTCGGACGACCTGAACGCGCTGAAATCGTGCTCACCGACCAAGCGCCGTGCGGCCGCCTGCATCGCGGCAGCATCGAGCGGGCGAAAGCTCCATCCGACCGATCCGGTCTCGATGGCGGGGCGAACGACTGACTCGAGCAGCACATAGGCATAACGCCGGCCGAGCGCGCTGTTGCGTGCGTGGAACGAGGCATCGGTGACCTTGCACCATTGCACCGCGATGTCCGGCGGCAGGAACCGGTTCGTGCCCCGGACCCATGACTGCGTCGCCCGCACAACCTCGGTGTCGAAATGCACGACCTGATTGAGGGCATGCACGCCGCTGTCGGTGCGGCCGGCGCACATCGTGCGCGCCGGCCGATCCGCAAGACGCGCCAGGGCGGCTTCGAGTTTGTCCTGAACGGTGTTGCCGCCGGGCTGGCTCTGCCAGCCGTGATACGCCTGCCCGCGGTAGCTGACGCCGAGCACCACTCTCACGCTGGGCCTTCGGCTGCCCTCAACGGCACGGCCGCGCGGCGACGCCGCATCAACCGAGGTCGCCGAGCATGCTCTGCGCGCGGCTCTTCACGGCGCCGCTGGACTTGGCCACAACCTCATGGAGGAGGTCGCGCGCGCCGTCCATGTCGCCGATCTGGCGAAATTCTTCGGCCAGTTCCAGCTTGCGCGCCAGCGGATCATCGTTGCCCGCGGCGTCGAGTGACGGCAGGCCGATGTCGCCGAAATCCGAACCCGGCTTCCCCGGCGGGGAGGAAGCAACCGGCCTCGATGCAGGCGCGTCGAGATCGAACGAGATGTCGGAAAGATCGAAAGCCGGGGGCTGGACCGCATGATGCGCCGGCTTGGCCTGCGATTGCGGCACGTCCGGAAGGGAGAAATCGAGTGACATCGCGCCGATGTTCGGTTGGGTTGCGGCAGCTTTGATGGGTTGTGTCGCGTGCAGCGATCCCGGCGAGCCGGGCTTGCCGGGATCGGGGTCGCCGAGGTCAAGATCGAGATCCAGCGCGCCGCTGTCGACCGGGGGCGGTACGGACGGCGGTTTGTTGAATTGCGAGGGCGACGGAAGCACCGACTGCGGCATCGTGGTCGCACCGAGTGGCTCGACGAGCTCCCCACCTGCGCGCTGCGCCATCACCGGCGCACCGCCGGGCTTGTACAACGCGTTCTCGGGGTCGACCTCGGCGCCAAGCGCTTGCGCCTTCGCCCAATCCTCACCGGCGCCGCGCGTCAGTGCATACAGCTGTGTCGCGAGCAACTCGAAGCCCTTGGTATCGCGCCGCTTCGCGTATACCTCAAGCAGCTTGGTGCGGATCGCCATGCGGTCCGGCGTGCTGCGCATCGCCTCCTTCAGGATCTCTTCCGCCTGAAGATCGCGGCCGTACGCAAGGTAGACATCGGCCTCCGCCACCGGATCGACATCGCCAATCGCATCGAGTTGGCTGAGCGAATAGCTCATCGACGACGAGGCCCCACCGGCGTCGCGCGTGTCGATGCGCTGACCACCGCTCGCACCGAAGAACGAATCCGGCTGCAACCGGCTCTCGAGGAACGAGGTTTCGCCGCTGTCCTTCTTGGCGCGCTTGCTGAACCGATAGGCGCCAAAGCCGGCAAGCAACAGCACCGCGAGAGCGCCCGCGCCCAAAACCAGCGGGTCTTCGTCGAGGAGTGACTCGAGCATGCCTGGATCTTCGCGGGCGGCCATCGGCAACCTCGACGCAGGTACTACGCTGGCGGAGGGCTTGGCGACAGGCAAAGACGCCGCTCCCGCCTCCGCAACTGCCGCGTCCGGCATCGCCGGCAGCGCCGCAATCGGCGCGACCGGTGCTGGTGCTGGTGCTGGTGCTGGTGCTGGTGCTGGTGCTGGTGCTGGTGCTGGTGCTGGTGCCGATGCAGGAGTCCGGGCTGCAACTGGCGCCGGAGCCGATGCCGGTGCCGGTGCCTGAACTGGAACTGGCGCCGATGCCGATGCCGATGCCGATGCCGATGCCTGAACTGGAACTGGCGCCGATACCGGAGCCGATGCCCGAGTCCGGGCTGCAACCGGCGCCGGAGCTGATGCTGGACCTGGAACTGGAACCGGTTTTGGCGCGGGTGCGGATGCCGCCGCTGGTGCCGCTTTTGGCGCTGAGGCAGCGGCAGCTTTCGCCCCCAAGGCCGAGATCGGCGACGCGGCGGGTTTGGAGGCGGCCCCGTTGGCGTTTGCCTCGGACAGTTTCTTCAGCGCGTCGACATTCTTCGAAAGCTCAGCAACGCGGCGCTCGTCCGCTCTCTTCGAGCGATCCTTCGATATCTGGTCTTCGGCCGCACCCGTCTTGCCGGTCGCGCCGCCCTTGCTCAGCGTCAACTTGTCGGGTGTCGGCGTCACGCCTTGCTGGCGGTCATCGACCGAGGTCTGCACCTTGCCGCCGGCCAGGCGCGGCGACCCTTCTGTCTTGGCGCTCGAAACGCCGCCAGCCAGTCGCTGCCGGTAAGCGCCGAAGTCAGCGCTCTGCGCCTGGATGACTTGGCGTGCCTCCGTTGGAGCCACACCCTGGGCGGACTCGGCACTTGGCATCGTCAGCACGACGCCAGACTTCAGCCGGTTCATGTTGCTGCCGACAAAGGCCTGCGGGTTGCCGCGGTACAACGCCACCAGCATCTGGTCAAGCGACACGCCCGGTCGCTGGTTGCCCACTGCAATGCGTGACAGCGAGTCGCCAGGCTTGACCTTGTACTCGTCGGCACCCACGTCGGTCGACTTCGGCGTCCGGTCGCCGGGAACAGCAGGCTCGGCTGGGGCCGGGCGGGGCGGGGCGGGCTTGCGCTCCGCGAAGCGCGCAGCCGAGGCGCGTGGCATCGGCGCGGAGGCCGCGGCGGACATCGTGGGCGACGTGGCCGGCGCCGGTGCAGGGCTGCGCGCGGTCGTCGGCGGATCGAACAGCAAGGTGTACTCACGAACCAGGCGCCCGGTCGCCCATGTGATCTCGAGGATCACATCGACGAACGGCTCCTGCACGCCGCGATCACCGGAGAGCCTGAGGTAGGGCCGGCCGTCTGGCCTTCGCAGCAGCTCGGCCTGTGTGCCGGGCAGTACCGCGTTGTAGTCCAGGCCGGCGGCGCGGTATGACTCCGGAGGCGCAACTCGAACGCGAAGATTGGACGCCTCTTCAGGGCTCAGGCTGGTGACGTCGATCTCGGCCCGCAGTGACTCACCCAGCGCCGATTGCACCTGAACGCGGCCCAGGCCCAGCGACCAGGCGGTCGGAGCGGCCAGACACAATGCGGCAGCAGCTACCCCGGTGCGGGCAAAGCGTCCCGAGAACATCGCACTACTTTTCAAGGCGTCTCCCAAATGGACACGGCGGGCGTCAGAACACGTCCGCCCATGTCGACGACGTCATCGCGATCAACTTCGCGGTTCGCTTGACGCTGCGGTGAAAACCCGGAAACCACAATAGCATCAATGGGATACGCTGACAAGCTCATGAAAGGTCTGACATTGTCAGGACTGCCTGGACATGACGCGTGACAGAGCAATATGTGGCAAGGTGGCAACAGACGCCGCATTTTGATGCGGAATCAAGCCCCTTCGATCACGATGCGCAGCATCCGGCGCAATGGCTCGGCCGCGCCCCACAGCAGCTGATCCCCGATTGTGAAGGCGCCGAGATACGCATCGCCCATCGCCATCTTGCGCAGACGCCCGACCGGAATCGACATGGTCCCGGTCACGGCCACGGGGGTCAGCTCGCGGATGGTGGCCTCGCGGTTGTTGGGCACCACCTTGGCCCATGCGTTGTCGTTGGCAATCAAGGCCTCGATGTCGGCCAGCGGCACGTTCTTCCTGAGCTTGAAAAGCAGCGCCTGGCTGTGGCAGCGCATCGCGCCGACCCGCACGCAAAAGCCGTCGACTGGCACCGCGGCGATACCGAAGCCCGCACCCTGGCCGAGGATCTTGTTCGTTTCGGCGCCGCCCTTCCACTCTTCCTTGCTCGAACCGTCGCCCAAATCCTTGTCGATCCACGGAATCAGGCTGCCGCCCAGCGGCACGCCGAAGTTCGCGGTCTCGGCCTCGCCGAGGTTGCGCTGCGTCGCGGCCAGCAGCCGGTCGATCTCGAGGATTGCGCTGTTCGGGTCGTCGAGCAGCGCACGGACCGACGCGTTCAGCGTTCCGTACTGGGTGAGCAACTCGCGCATGTGAGCCGCGCCGCCGCCGGATGCCGCCTGGTACGTCATCGTGCTCATCCACTCGACCAGACCGGCCTTGTAGAGTGCGCCCACACCAATCAACATGCAGCTCACGGTGCAATTTCCGCCGATCCAGTTGCGGCCACCCCGGGCCAGCGCGTTCTTGATCACCGGCATGTTGACGGGATCGAGGACGATGACGGCATCGTCTTTCATGCGCAACGTCGAGGCGGCGTCGATCCAGTGGCCTCGCCAGCCGGCCGCACGCAGCCGAGGAAAGACGTCGCTGGTGTAGTCGCCGCCTTGCGCGGTGATGATGATCTCGCAACGCTTGAGCGCAGCGATGTCGTGGGCGTCCTGCAGGCGGGTCTCGTTCTTCGCCATCGCAGGGGCGCGACCGCCGGCGTTGCTGGTGCTGAAGAACACCGGCTCGATCAGATCGAAGTCGCGTTCGGCCTGCATGCGGTCGAGCAGAACGGAGCCGACCATTCCGCGCCATCCAACCAAACCTGTGAGTCTCGTCATCGCTGTTGCCCCTGCCGGAAAGTCAATCGAACCTCTTGCGCCTGCGGCCCGTTCGCCGAAGGTCGAGGCGAGACGGACCGGAGCTGAACTAGCCCTTGGTGATCGCGGGTTTGGTGATGTTGCGCGAGAGCGCGCTGACCACCGCGTCACCCATCTCCCGAGTACCGACCCGCGCAGTGCCTTCGGACCAGATGTCTGCGGTGCGCAGGCCCGAGGCGAGCACGTGCTGCACCGCCGCGTCAATGCGATCGGCGGCGTCGGGCTGGTTCAAAGAGAAGCGAAGCATCATGGCGACAGACAGGATTGTAGCCAGCGGGTTCGCGAGATTCTTCCCGGCGATGTCGGGCGCGCTGCCATGGCTGGGCTCGTACAGCCCCTTGCCCGCGGCATCGAGAGAGGCCGACGGCAACATGCCGATCGAACCGGTCAGCATCGCCGCCTCGTCCGACAGGATGTCGCCGAACATGTTGCCGGTGACGATCACGTCGAACCGCTTCGGCGCGCGCACCAGCTGCATCGCGGCG
>JANMAW010000600.1:0-1650 GCA_031360005.1 Rhizobacter sp. | reverse complement strand
GAAAGCGACCACGATGCTGAAACTCATCTCCCGAGCTCTTGCCGCCGCGGCGCTGCTGATCGGCGCGAGTGCGGCCCTCGCCCAGGCCAACGTGCTGCGCGTCTCGGCGATTCCCGACGAAGCGCCGACCGAACTGCAGCGCAAGTTCAAGCCGCTCGGCGATTACCTCAAAAAGGAAACCGGCATGGACGTTCAGTTCACGCCCGTGACCGATTACGCCGCTGTCGTCGAGGGCCTGGCCAGCAACAAGATCGACCTGGCCTGGCTCGGCGGTTTCACCTTCGTGCAGGCGAAGATCCGCACCAACGGCGGTGCGCTGCCGATCGTGCAGCGCGCCGAAGACGAGAAGTTCACGAGCCGGTTCATCGTGCCGACCGACAGCCCGGTGAAGAGCCTGGCCGAATTGAAGGGCAGGAACTTCGCGTTCGGCTCGCCGTCGTCGACCTCGGGTCACCTGATGCCGCGCTACTTCCTGATGAAGGGCGGCATCAACCCCGACACCGATTTCAAGGCGGTGGCGTTTTCGGGCGCACACGACGCGACCGTCGCCTTCGTCGCCTCGGGCCGCGCCGATGGCGGCGTGCTCAACGCTTCGGTGATGGACAAGCTGGTCGAGAGCGGCAACCCGAACGCGGCCAAGGTCCGCGTGCTCGCGACGACGCCGCCGTATTACGACTACAACTGGACCGTGCGCCCGGGCCTCGACGCGGCGCTGACAAGGAAGCTCACCGACGCGTTCCTGAAGCTCGACCCGGCCAAGCCCGAGCACAAGGAGATCATGGACCTGCAGCGCGCCAGCAAATACATCGCGACCCAGGCCTCCAACTACGACGGCATCGAGGCCGCGGCCAAGGCGGCCGGCCTGATCAAGTGATCGTTCGAGAGGCAGCGGCGTGAGTCTCACGTTCGACCGGCTCGGGCTCGTCCACCCGAACGGGCACCGCGCGTTGAACGGCATCAGCTTCACGGTGAACGCCGGCGAACGCGTCGCGGTGATCGGCCCGTCGGGTGCCGGCAAGACGAGCCTGCTGCGCATCGCGGCAGCGGCGTTGCGGCCGAGCGAAGGTCGCGTAGAGGCGCTCGCGGTCAACCCGTGGCAGGTCGGCCCCGGCGCGTTGAAGCGCTTGCGCGCGCGCATCGGCGTGATCCACCAGTCGCCACCGATCCCGCCGCGCCTGCGGGTCGTGACCGCGGTGCTCGCCGGGCGCCTCGGTTCGTGGTCGACGCGCCGCGCGCTGCTGTCGCTTGCCTACCCGTCCGACATCCAGGGCGCGCGCGAGGCGCTGGCGCGGCTCGACCTCGCGGACCGGCTGTTCGATCGCTGCGACCGGCTCTCGGGCGGCGAGTTGCAGCGCGTCGGCATCGCGCGGGTGCTGTACCAGCAGCCGCAACTGCTGCTCGCCGACGAGCCGGTGTCGGCACTCGACCCGTCGTTGTCGGAGATGGCGGTGGGTCGGCTGGTCGCGCAGGCGCAGGCCACCGGCGCGACGCTGCTGGCCTCGCTGCATGCGGTCGACCTGGCGCTGAAGTGGTTCCCGCGCATCGTCGGCCTGCGCGCCGGCGAGCTGGTGTTCGACCGCCCCGCGGGCGAGGTCAGCGCGGCGATGTTGCACGAGCTGTACGCCACCGAGGGCGGCGCGTTGCCGCTGC
>JANMAW010000084.1:0-1722 GCA_031360005.1 Rhizobacter sp. | reverse complement strand
GGGCTCGGCGCCCAGCTGCCGCTGGCCTGGCCGTACTACGCCGGGCTGGCCGCCGCGGCCGCGATCGCCGCCTGGCACTACACGCTGATACGCAGCCGCACGCGCGAAGGCTGCTTTCGCGCGTTCCGGCTCAACCACTGGATCGGCTTCGTTGTGTTCGTCGGCGTGTTGCTGGCATACCCGGTTTGAGACTAGGATCGAATCGCCGCAAGCTGAACTGAGCGGAAAGCGTGCCGACAGCGGCCGGCGGCCCGACCCACGGAGCGATCGATGAAAACCGCTGCCATCCTGTTGATCTCGTTGCTGCTCGTGGCGTGCGCGAGCGCGCCGCCGATGCCGCCCACCGAGGGCCTGTTTCACGACGAGTTGTTCGATGCGCCGTCGGTGCCGGTCCGGCCCGAAGACGCGATGGCGGTCAGCCCCGAGATGCGCCGCTATCTTGCGGAGCGCATGGCCAGCGGTTCGCGTTTCATCGACCGCAAGCAGCGCTTGATCGACGCGCTCTACCGCAAGGGCGAGCTTCGGCTCGAGTACGACGCAACCATGACACGAACGGCGGCGCAAGCCTTCGAGGCGCGCTCGGGCAACTGTCTCGCGCTGGTCATGATGACGGCCGCTTTCGCGAAGGAAATGGGCTTGTCGGTTCGCTACCAGGCCATGCTCGGCGACGATGCATGGGATCGTTCCGGAGACATCTACGTGGCGGTTGGCCACGTGAACCTGACGCTCACCGATCGGCTGACGCAAATCGGCATCGTCGATCCGCGTCAGATTACCGTCGACTTCGCGCCGCCGTCCGATGCTCGGGTACTGCACGCGCGCGTGCTCCAGGAGCCCACGATCGTTGCGATGTACCTGAACAACCGCGCGGTCGAGTCGCTCACCCTGAACCAGGTCAGTGACGCCTATTGGTGGGCGCGCGAGGCGATCCGCACCGACCCGTCGCTTCTGGGCGCCTACATCACGCTCGCCGTGATCTACCGCCACCAGCAGCATCCCGAGCTCGCCGAACAGGCGCTGCTGCGAGTGAGCGAACGTGAGCCGGGCAACACGATGGCGATGTCGAACCGGGTACTGGTGCTGCGTGACATGGGCCGGCAGACCGAAGCGAACGCACTCGGGCAGCAACTCGACCGGCTCGACCCGCACCCGCCGTTCAGCTACTTTCACGAAGGCATGGCGGCGCTGCGCGAGCACCGCTTCGAAGCGGCCCGCGGCCTGTTCATCAAAGAGATCGATCGGGCGCCGTACCAGCACGAATTCCAGTTCTGGCTCGCGATCACTTATTTGGAGCTGCACGACGCGAGCCGCGCCACAGCACACCTGACCAAGGCCATGGAAGTGAGCACGACCCGCAAGGACCACGACCTCTATGCGGCCAAGCTCGAGCGTCTCAAAGCGCTCGGGCCGCAATAGGGCGCGAGGCGAGGGGCCCCGCAGGGCCACGAAGGGGCCACTTCATGGCCCGTGGGGATCGACCAGCGCAGCGACCGGCGAGTGCAGCGAGCTCGATGCCCGCTGCGCGAGGCTGCAGGGCGTCGTTCTTCAAGGGTACAAACCACGCTCTTCGCGTGCCGACAAGATGCGCTCGCAGGCCACCGCGAAAGCGGCAGTGCGCAGGCTGATCCTGTGGCGGTCGGCGGTGTCCCAGATCTTCTTCAGGGCGTCGACCAGGATCTTGTCCAGGCGCACGTTGATCTCGTCCTCGCTCCAGAAGAAGCT
>JANMAW010000569.1:0-2193 GCA_031360005.1 Rhizobacter sp. | reverse complement strand
CAACCTGAAGGTCGTGTTCCAGACCTGGGCGATGCTGCCGCGCTACTGGCTGACGATGCTTCGCTCGGTCGCGGTCGGCTGCTGGATGGGTATCACGCCGGGCGGCGCAACGCCGGCTTCGTTCATGAGCTACGGCATGGCGCGGCGCATGTCGAAGGAGCCCGATTCCTTCGGCAAGGGCCAGATCGAAGGTGTGCTGGCGCCCGAGACGGCGGCGCACGCGGCCGGCACCTCGGCGCTGCTGCCGATGTTGACGCTCGGCATCCCCGGCTCGCCCACCGCCGCCGTATTGCTCGGCGGCTTGCTGATCTGGGGCCTGCAACCCGGGCCGATGCTGTTCGTCGAGCAGAAGGACTTCGTCTGGGGCCTGATCGCCTCGATGTACCTCGGCAACATCGTCGGCCTGCTCGTGGTGCTGACCACCGTGCCGTTCTGGGCCGCGATCCTGCGCATTCCGTTCTCGGTGATCGCGCCGGTCATCATCGTGATCTGCGCGATCGGCGCCTACACCGTGCACAGCTCGATGTTCGACGTGTGGCTGATGCTGGTCTTCGGCGTGGTCGGCTACCTGTTCAAGAAGCTGCGTTACCCGCTGGCGCCGATGGTGCTGGCGCTGGTGCTCGGCGACATGGCCGAAGCGAGCTTCCGCCAAGCCATGCTGCTGTCGCAGGGCAGCATTTCGATCTTCTGGTCGAACCCGCTGGTCGGCAGCATCGCGGGCCTGGCGATCGTGCTGCTGCTGTGGCCGCTGGTCGGTGTGCTGCGCGGTCTCTCCAAGCCCCGTGCGGCGAAAGCTGCCGCATGACGAGCGCCGATGCCGACTCGCCCGAGGTCGTGAACGAAGACCGCCTGTGGCGTGACAACGGCTGGACCGCGCGCGTTGTCAAGAACGAAGACGACGAAGGCTGGGCGGTGGAGATGGTGAAAGACGGTCAGGCCGAACCCGCCCTCATCGGGCCGTGGACGATGGGCCGCGACAAGAAGAACCCGAAGCCGCTCGACGTGTCGGCCTTCAACACGCTGGTGAAAACCGCCGCGGAAGTGATCCGCCGTCACGAGCAGCAGCTGCACGCCACGCTGCACAAGAACGTGGCGGTGACGGTGCGCGGCCAGCGCGTCACGGTCGCGCTCGACATCGTCGCCGACGAAGACGATCCGCATGCGCTGCTGAGCGCGACGGACGTGCTCGGTGAAACGCTCGCGCAGGTGCGCGTGGGTGCGGGCTTCAAGCTCAACGTGGGCAGCGCGACGGCCTGGATCGAAGACGGGTTTCGAAAGCCCGTTTGAAGGCCGTTTGCTGCTGGGGCACGTCGCGGCAGGCGGCACCCGGCGGGCGGCTCATGCACCTCTTTGTCTTCTCGTCGGACAAGCAAAGACTCCGCCGCCCCAGCCTGACACACGTCAGCGAATGCTTCGCCCGTCGAGCTCCAACGACGTCAACCACAGCCGCACATCGAACTCGAGCTGGTGATAGTCCGGCTCCATGTGCGTGCACAGCGCATAGAAAGGCTTGTCGTGCCCACGCTCCTTCAGGTGCGCGAGTTCGTGAACGACGATCATTCGCAGGAACGGTGCCGGCGCCTCCTTGAACAGGCTGGCCACGCGGATCTCGCGCTTGGCCTTGAGCTTGTTGCCCTGCACGCGCGAGACGCTGGTGTGCGTGCCGAGCGCGTTCTGGATGATGTGCAGCCGGTTGTCGTAAGCCACCTTCGAAAGCGGCTCGGCGTTGCGCAGGTACTGGCTCTTCAGCGCCGTCACGTAGTCGTACAACGACCGGTCGGTACGCACCTCGTGCGCTGCGTCGTAACGCTTGCGCAGGCTCTCACCGAGGCGGCCTTCGTCGATCAGCCGGTGCACGCTGTCGAGCAATTCGGGCGCGTAACCCGACAGGTACTTCAGCGGCGCACTCACCGCATCACATGCCGCTGTAGTTCGGCCCGCCGCCGCCTTCGGGTGTGACCCAGACGATGTTCTGCGTCGGGTCCTTGATGTCGCAGGTCTTGCAGTGCACGCAGTTCTGCGCGTTGATCTGCAGCCGGTCGCTGTTGTCGGGGTTCTTCACGTACTCGTAGACACCGGCCGGGCAATAGCGACTCTCGGGCCCGGCGTACTTCGCGAGGTTGATGTTCACCGGCACGCTCGCGTCTTTCAGCGTCAGGTGCGCGGGCTGGTGCTCGTTGTGGTTGGTGTTGC
>JANMAW010000551.1:0-4213 GCA_031360005.1 Rhizobacter sp. | reverse complement strand
ACGCCGCCGAGGCCGACGATCGCGAAGCGTGCCGCGCGGATACGCGCATAGCCCGCGTCGCCGTACAGCCGGCGCAGTCCCCCGAAGCGACGGTCGAGGTCGGCGTCAACGGCGAGCGGCATGCGGTCGGTGAGTGAGTTCATTTCAGGCCGTCCGTTCGATGCGCCATATTTGATAGTGCAACGCGGCAATCGCGCCGGCGATGATCGCCGCCACCGCGACGAAGCTGCCCAGGCTCAGCGTCGACAACCCCGACAAACCCTGGCCCACGGTGCAACCGAGTGCGGTGACGCCGCCCACACCCATCAGCGTCGCGCCGATCAGGTGATTCGCGGTGTCTTGCGCGTCGCGAAAGCCCTCCCAGCGAAAGCTCTTCGTCAGCACCGCATACGCCGCCGAGCCGACGACGACGCCGGCCACGCTGACGATGCCGATCGTCAACAGCTTGGCCCGGTCACTGAAGAACATCAGCCAGTCCAGTGCGTAGGCCACCGGCGCGACGAAACTCAACGATTCCATGCGCCGCGAGTTCGTGGCGACGAAGGCCTCCTGCAGCGTGTTCGGGTCTTCGGCGACATGGCCCAGCCGGCCCGACACCCACCACACCGCCGCGATGATGGCGCCCACACCGAGGCCGGCGAGCAGGTTGTCGGCCGAGCGCCCCTCGGCCCGCGCCAGCGACCACGCGATCAGCGCGCCGCCGATCGCGAGGCCGAGCACCGCCGCCAGGCTGGTCTTCGCGGCGCCGGTCCGGGCGGCGAGCAGCGAAGGCAGATCCTGCCCGGTCGCGAGCGTGATCGCGACCGCGTCGACCGTCGCGACACGCGCCACCGCCGTGATGCCCTTCAGCGTCGCGAACGCGGCGACACCGAGCACGATGAAGACCACCAGCGATTTCAGGCTGCCGCCGCCGACGCGCACCAGCGTCTTGCTGCCACAGCCGGAGGCCAGCACCATGCCGAAGCCGAACATCCCGCCGCCCACCAGCGCCGACAGCCAGATGAACCTGGGCCCGCCGTAGATGGTGTTGCCGACATCGACCCAGCCGAACGCGACCATCAGGTTGAAGCCGATCATCGACACGCCGACGGCCATGACCCACATGCGCATGCGGGTCCAATCGCGCATGTTGACGATGTCGGCAACCGCACCCATCGTGCAGAAATGCGTGCGCTGCATGACTGCGCCAAACAGCACCGACAGCCCGAACGCCGCCCAGAGCACGAGCGTCGACAGCGCCTTCAGATCGATCTCTTGCATGCCCGCATTTTAGGTGCGGGGGTCGAACTGCCTATTTCAGCGACACGAGCCGTTCCTTGCCCGCCTGCGCCGCTTCCGACTTCGGATAGGTCTTGATCAGTTCGTCGATCGTGCGGCGCGCCGACTTGGGGTCTTTCAATTCGGCCTGGCAGTTGGCGATCGCCAGCAGCGCTTCGGGTGCCTTCGGGTGGTCGGGTGCGGCATTCACCAGCGAACGAAACGACGCGATCGCCTCCTTGTACTGGCGGTTGCCGTACTGCGCGTTGCCGAGCCAGAACAGCACGGATTCGCTGTAGCCACTGCTCGGATAGCGTTTGCGGAACGCAGTCAAGGCGTTCGCAGTGCCGGGGAAGTCGCTCTTGCGCAGCAACTCCATCGCCTCGTCGTGTTGGCGCTTCTCGTCGGGGTCGACGCTGAACTCCTTGCCGTCGACGCTGACCTTCTGCGGCTCGATCTTGCGCATCCGGTCTTCGACGCCCGATTGCAGGTCTTTCTGCTTGCGTTGCAACTCCGACACGTCACGCGTGAACTGCTCGTTCTGGCCGCGCAGCTTCGCGCTGTCGGACCGGACCTGCTCGAGCTGGTTGTTCAGGTCGAGCAGGCTGCGCTTGAGCTGGTTGATCTGCTCGGTCAGCGCAGCCAGCTGTTCGGCCTGACGCGCGCGTTGTTGCTCGCTGCTTTGCTCGATCTTCTGGCGCAGTTCGAGGATCGCACGGCGCGCTTCGTCGTCCTCAAGGATTCCGGCGTGCGCTGCCGGCGCGAACAGGGCCATGCCGAGGCAGAGCCCGGCGAAGCCCCGCGCCGCACGCAATCGAATCAACATCGCTGCGGTCCTCAACGGTAATTGAGCTCGGCGCGGCGGTTCTTGGCCCATGCCGCCTCGTCGCTGCCCTGCACTGCCGGGCGCTCCTTGCCGAAGCTGACGGGCTCGACCTGTGAATCGGTCGCCCCGAGCAACGCGAGCGATCGGGCGACCGCCTCGGCGCGCTTCTGGCCGAGCGCGAGGTTGTATTCGCGGCCGCCGCGCTCGTCGGTGTGGCCTTCGACCTGCAGGTGTTTCTTGCGATCGCCCGCCAGCGCCTTCGCATGGCGTTCGACGATCGGCCGGTACTCGTCCTTCACGACATAGCTGTCGAAATCGAAATACACGACGCGCTGCGCGTCGGCGTTTGCATCGGTCGCACCTTTCGTCAGGTCGACCGGCGTCACGCGGCTCTCACCGGCGGCGCCCGTGCCTGCGCCGGGCCGGGCAGCACCCGCGCCAGCCGCGCCCGGTGTGCGGGTCTCGACGGGCACTTCGTTGTCGAGCTTGACGCTCGAGCAACCCGCGAGCAGCGCCGCAGTGACCAGCGCCGTCAGCGACGCGATACGCGCGCCGCGCACTGAACGGGATCGATTCGAAATCATGGTTGCATCCTCTTCATTGAAGGCATCGCCGCGGACGCGGCCTGCCGCTATCGGCCGAACGGCCCCCACACCGGCTCGCGCACATCGGCGGTGGTCGAAAGCAGCCGGGCCTTGATCTTGCCATCCAGCGTCGTCGTCATCAACACGTCGCGGCCCTGGGCGCGCGAGGCGTAGATGATCAGCCGCCCGTTCGGCGCGAAGCTGGGGCTCTCGTCGTCGCTGGTATCGGTCAGCGTCACCGGCTGCGCGCCGCTGCCGCCCAGATCGAGCGTGACCAGCCGGAACGCACTGCCCTGGCGCGAGATGTAGGCGAGCGTTCGGCCGTCGGGGCTGATCGCCGGGCTGATGTTGTAGCTGCCACCGAAGGTGATGCGCTCGGCGTTGCCGCCGCTCGCCGCGATGCGGTAGATCTGCGGGCTGCCGCCGCGGTCGCTGACGAAGTAGAGGCTGCGGCCGTCGGGCGCAAAGGCCGGCTCGGTGTCGATCGCGTTGCTGCTGGTCAGGCGCCGCACGTTGCCGCCGCCGCGGTCCATCAGGTAGAGCTGCGAGCCGGTGTCGCGCGACAACGTGAGCGCCAGCGTCTGGCCGTCGGGCGACCACGCTGGCGCGCTGTTCGAGCCGCGGAAGTTGGCGATCTCGCGGCGTGCGCCGGTCGAGGTGTCCTGCGAGTAGACCACCGCCTTCTGCTTCTCGAACGAGACATAGGCGAGTTGCTTGCCGTCGGGCGACCAGGCCGGCGAGATGATGGGCTCGGGGCTGTTCAGTGCCAGCTGGCCGCCTTCGCCGTCGGCATCGGCAACGCGCAGGGTGAAGCGACCACCGCCCTTCGTGACATACGCGATGCGGGTCGAGAACACGCCCTTGTCGCCGGTGAGCTTCTCATAGATGACGTCGGCGATTCGATGCGCGGCGAGCCGCAGGTCACCGGCTTCGACCGCGGTGCTCTGGCCCGCCAGCACCGTGCCCTTGACGACGTCCCAGAGCTTAAAGCGGACATCGAAGCGGCCATCGGCGAGCCGTGACACCGAGCCGGCGACCAGCGCATCGGCGGCGCGGCTGCGCCACTCGGTCATCACCGGCTGGCTGTTCTCGTCGAGGCCGCCCGGCGCGTCGACGCTGCGGAACACGCCGCTGCGCTCGAGGTCGGCGCGCACGATGCCCGACATCGACAGCGACGGGGTGCTGCGTTCCTCGTCGCGAAACCTGACGATCGCGATCGGCAACTGGGTCGCGCCGACGCCCGAGATCTCGACGCGGAACTGCTGCGCCGAGGCCGGCAGCGAGCCCATCGACAGCGCGGCCACGAGGCCGGCGGCGGCACACAGGAGATATCTTCGAATCGGCATGGAGGGTCGTGAGTCCGGAAAAGCGACTTGGTTCAATCGAACGCCCGGCGCGGGGGATGGGCAAGCAAGCCCATCTTCAAATAGCGGTAATAGGTGCCCTCGGCCACGTAGATCGCGAGCACGAGGCCGAGGCGCCCGTCGAGCAGGCCGCGCCGCAGGATATAGCAGCGCAAGAAGGCCCACAGACCGTGCGACAACGC
>JANMAW010000550.1:0-4840 GCA_031360005.1 Rhizobacter sp. | reverse complement strand
GACGTGAACCGCGAGTTTCGCGGCCAGGGGTTGTCGAACATCGTTGGTGGCTTCTTCTCGTCGTATGTGTCGTGCGGCTCGCTGAACCGCTCGCTGCCGAACCTCGAGGCCGGCGCACGCACGCCGCTGGCGGCGGTGTTCGCTTCGCTGTGGCTGCTGCTGCTGATCGCATCGACCACGCCACTGCTCGCACTGATCCCGCTGCCGGCGATCGCCGCGCTGCTGCTGGTGGTGGCCTGGACGCTGCTCGACGTGCCCGGCTGGCGGCGCCTGTGGCGCCACGGCCGGCAGGACTTCGCGATCGCCGCCGTCACCGCGCTCGCGACGATGACGATCCGCATCGAGATGGCGATCCTGCTCGGCACGATCCTGTCGCTCGTGACCTATTTGCACCGCACCTCGCACCCGTTCATGCGCGTGATGGGCTTCGACAGCACCGCAGCCGACCGCCCGTTCGTCGTGCGCGCCGACGTGCCGGCGCCGCTGCCCGAGTGCCCACAACTGAAGATGATCCGCATGGAAGGCGAGGTCTATTTCGGCGCGGTGCCGCACGTGGCCGACCAGTTGCGCGAATTGCGCGAGCCGGCCGGCTCCGCCAGGCATTTGCTGGTGATGGCGAAGAGCATGAATTTCATCGACCTGACGGCCGCGGAGCTGTGGCGTGCCGAGTTGGCGACGCGCCGGGCCGCGGGCGGCGACCTGTACTTCCACCGGCCACGCCCGCCGGTGCTCGAGCTCTGGCAGCGCGTCGGCTTCACGCACGAGCTGGGCTCCGACCACATCTTTCCGACCAAGCGCATCGCGATCGCGACGATCTTCGGGCGCCTGGACCGCTCGATCTGTGCACGCTGCACCGCGCGGGTGTTCGATGAATGCCAGACGCTGCCGCCACCGCGGCCCGATTCGTGACGAACACGCTGCGCGGGCTTGCGGCGGCAGAGCTTCCATCGGTGGGTTGAGACGCCGACGGATAAGCTCCATACTTGCGGCGATGAAACACCCGTCGGCCGAACTGGCGCGGCTGCAGGACATCAGCGGCGCCTTCTATGGGGGCAAGACCAGCCGCGACGAGTTCCGGTCGGAGGTGATCGACGTGATCCTGGGCCGGCTCAAGTGTTCCCGGGTCAGCCTGTGGCGCTTCGACGGAGAACCCGGGGCATTGACGCTGCTGTGCTTCGCCTCCAAGTTGGCCGGCGGCGAACTGCTCACCACCGAGCGACGCTTGCTCGAGTCGGAATACCACGACTACTTCGACGCGTTGGTGACGACGGGCACGTATGTCAGCCTCGACGCAATGACCGACCCCAACCTGCAGCCGATGCGTGAACACTACCTGCTGGCCAACCGCGTGCGCTCGATGCTCGATGCCGCGATCACGCTCAACGGGCGCGCCTACGGCACGGTGTGTTGCGAGCAGACCGATGCGATCCGGCGCTGGCGGATCGCCGAGATCGCGGATCTGCGCGCCATCGTCGCGAAACTCGCGCTGCTGATGGCGAGCGCCGGCGATCCGACGCTGTGGGGCTCGCCGTCGCTGCCGTTGTCGGCGCTCCCTTCGCGCGGCTAGCTCGCCGCCGAAGCCGGGCGCCGGCGCGTGAACGCCCCCGCCGGCACGCCGCGCAAAGCTCTGTTACCGTCGGCTTCAGAAAGACTCAAGGAGACGCCGCATGAGCGAAATGCACCGATGCCTGCGTGCGCTACCCGACGCGCGACTGCGCGGCATCCGCCGCGGTGTCGAGAAGGAGAGCCTGCGCGTGCAGCCTGACGGTGGCCTCGCACTCACGCCGCACCCGGCGGCGCTCGGGTCGGCGCTGACTCACCCGAACATCACCACCGATTTCAGCGAGTCGCAGCTCGAGTTCGTGACCGGCGTGCACGCCGGTGCGCAGGCCTGCGTGGACGAATTGACGCAGATCCATCAATTCAGCTACCGCGTGCTGCGCGATCGCGGCGACGAGATGCTGTGGGTGTCGAGCATGCCGTGCGGCCTGCCCACCGACGAGACGATCCCGATCGGCCGCTACGGCTCGTCGAACGTGGGGCGCGCGAAGAGCGTTTACCGGATGGGACTCGGGCACCGCTACGGCCGGCGCATGCAGACGATCTCGGGCATCCACTACAACTGGTCGATGCCGGGAGTGTCGACCGAAGGGTATTTCGGATTGATTCGCAACTTCCGGCGCCATTCGTTCCTGCTGCTGTACCTGTTCGGCGCGTCACCGGCGCTGTGTTCGAGCTTCGTCGCCGGCCGCGACCACGACCTTCAGCCGCTCAAAGGCCACACATTGCACATGCCGCACGGCACCTCGCTGCGGATGGGGCGCCTGGGCTACCAGAGCGATGCACAGGCGTCGCTTTCGGTGAGCTACAACAGCCTCGAGAGCTATGCCGCCTCGCTGCAGGAGGCACTGACCAGGCCGTACCCGCCGTACGAGGCCGTGGGCATCCGCAACCCGGGCGGCGACTACAACCAGCTCTCCACCAGCCTGCTGCAGATCGAGAATGAGTTCTACGGCACGATCCGCCCGAAGCGCGTGATTCTCCCCGGCGAGCGGCCATTGCATGCGCTGCGCGAGCGCGGCGTCGAGTATGTCGAGGTGCGCTGCATGGACCTCGACCCGTTCGAGCCGGTCGGCATCGGCGCCGCGACGATGCGTTTTCTCGACATTTTCCTGCTGCACTGCCTGCTCGGCGACAGCCCGCCCGACACGCCGGCCGAGATCCAGGCACTCGCGCGCAATCAGCAGCGTGTGGCCACGCGCGGCCGGGAGCCCGGGCTGCGGTTGGAGCGCAGCGCTGGCGAAGTGACGCTGGCCGAGTGGGGTGGGCAGTTGATGCACGCGTTCGCGCCGATCGCAGCGTCGCTCGATGCGCTGCACGGCGGAACCGGCTACCGGGAAGCATTGGCGGCCGCCAGTGCCACGATGCACGATGCCGAGACTGCGCCTTCGGCGCGCGTGCTCGCCGTGATGTCGCGCGACTTCGACGGTTCGTATGTCGGCTTCACGCGGGCCCAGTCTGCGCAGACGAAGAATCGGCTGCTGGCGTTGCCGTTCACCGCCGAGATGCAGGCGCGCTTCGCGGCGTCGACGGCAGCCTCGATCGACGAGCAGAACCGCATCGAGGCCAATGACAGCATGCTGTTCGAGGCGTACCGGCAGCAGTACCTCTCGGTCGCGCGGCTCGGGGTGCCGGGGATGCACCCGCCGGGCGATCCGCGCCCCGGTGAAGTGAGTCGATGACGAGCCCTGGGCACATTCGGCGGCGTCCGCCGCGGGAAAGCTCGGGCCGCAAGGGCCCCTGCGTTGCCCGTGGCGGCGCCGCCCTGAGATCGCGGGCATGAAGAAGAGCGAACACGTCAGCGAGACGCCGGCGACGCAGTTCCTGCGCCGGCATGGCGTGCCTTTCTCCGGGCATGTGTACGACTACGTCGAACACGGCGGCACGGCCGAATCGTCGCGCCAGCTCGGTGTCGCAGAGCACGAGGTCATCAAGACGCTGGTGATGCAGGACGAACGCGCGCAGCCGCTGATCGTGCTGATGCACGGCGACAAGCAGGTGAGCACGAAGAACCTGGCGCGGCAGATCGGCGCCAAGTCGGTCGAGCCCTGCAAGCCCGACGTCGCGCAGCGCCACAGCGGATACCTGGTCGGCGGCACCTCGCCGTTCGCGACGAAAAGGGCGATGCCGGTGTATGTGGAAGAAACGGCGCTGGCGTTACCGCGCATCTGCGTCAATGGCGGGCGGCGCGGCTACCTGGTGGGCATCGCACCGGGGGTGCTGACCGAGTTGCTGGCAGCCCGGCCGGTGAACTGTGCGTTGTGAGCCGCCGCAGCGTGGCACTGTGTGCACTTCGGGCGCGCGTAGGCGCCGCGCGACGCGTGCAGAATAGTCGTCGCAGATTCACTCGCCGAAACGCCGCCCATGCAGACCCTTTCCCCCGCGCTCGCCGCGCTGGTGGCCTACCTGATCGGCTCGCTGTCGTTCGCCGTGATCGTCAGCTGGGCAATGGGGCTGAAGGATCCGCGCAGCTACGGTTCGGGCAACCCGGGCGCCACCAATGTGCTGCGCTCGGGCAACAGGCTCGCCGCTGTGCTGACGCTGCTGCTCGATGCATTGAAGGGGTTCGTGCCGGTGATTCTGGTCAGGGCGTACGGCGCGCCGTACGGGCTCGATGAGGGCACGCAGGCGCTGGTGGGGCTCGCCGCGTTTCTCGGCCACCTGTGGCCGGTGTTCTTCAAGTTCAAGGGCGGCAAGGGCGTGGCCACCGCAGCCGGCGTGCTGCTCGCTCTGAACCCGTGGCTGGGCCTGGCGACCCTGGCGACCTGGATCATCATCGCGGCGTTCTCGCGCTATTCGTCGCTGGCCGCCATTGTCTCGGCGGTGTTCGCGCCGTTCTACCAGTTGCTCATCTGGGGCGGTGGTCCGATCGCGGTGGCCGTGATGCTGATGGGCGGGCTGCTGGTCTGGCGTCATCGCGCGAACATCCAGAAGCTGTTGCGCGGCACCGAAAGCAAGCTGGGCAAAAGGGTGGCCACGGCAGCGCCGGTGACAGTGACATTGCACAAGCACACGCCCAAACATTCACACAAGCACGGAGCCAAACCATGAACCAGGGACTGCGTCGATTCCACGTCGGCGATCGCCTGTCGGAGATGACGATCTACAACGGCACCGTCTACCTCGCCGGGCAGGTGGCGCGCGACGCGACGCAGGACATCCGCGGCCAGACGACGCAGGTGCTGGCGATGATCGACAAGCTGCTCGCCGAGGCCGGTACCGACAAGGCCCACATCCTGATGTGCCAGATCTTCATCCGGGATCTCGCCGACTTCGCGGC
>JANMAW010000502.1:0-1912 GCA_031360005.1 Rhizobacter sp. | reverse complement strand
CCGCAGCTTCTCGGGCGTGACCTGCAACAGGTGCGTGAGCTGCTCGAACTCGGCCAGTTCGCGGATCAGCTGCACGATGGCGCCAACATCGCGCAGCTCGGCGCTGCGCAGCGTGAAAGGAGTGGCGTCGTTCATGGTGCCATTCTCGCATCGGCTGTCGCGCCGCCGACAGCCGGTGCGCGCCGCGCCGCGTACAGTGCCGCGCATGAGTTCATGCCCCGTCTACCCCGTCAAACGCCCGAGCCGCAGCCGCTTCATCACCGTGCGCGGGCTGCGCCATCACGTGCTCGAATGGGGCGACGCTTCGATGGTCTCGCCAGAGCGCCCGCCGCTGTTGATGCAGCACGGCTGGATGGACGTGGCGGCGTCGTTCCAGTTCGTCGTCGACGCGTTGCCGACCGACCGCCACGTGCTCGCGTTCGACTGGCGCGGCTTCGGCCTGACCGAATCGCCGGCGGCCGACACCTACTGGCTGCCCGACTACCTCGGCGACCTCGACCAGGCGCTCGACGCGCTGTTCTTCGACGACGCACCCGATCGGCCGATCGACCTGCTCGGTCACAGCATGGGCGGCAACGCCGTGATGCTGTACGCCGGCTTGCGGCCGCAGCGCATCCGCCGGCTGATCAACCTCGAGGGCTTCGGCATGCCGGCGACCAAACCTTCGCAGTCACCCACGCGCATCGTGCAGTGGCTCGACGGGCTGAAAACACCCGCCGAGCTGCGCGATTACGCGAGCGTGGACGAAGTCGCCGCGCGGCTGCGCAAGACGAATCCGCTGCTGCCGCCTGAGCGTGCGGCGTGGCTGGCGCAGCACTGGTCGCGCCAGCGCGCAGACGGCCGCTTCGAGATCCTCGGCGACGCCGCTCACAAGCGCGGCACGCCGACGCTCTACCAGCGCGACGAAGTGCTCGAGACCTGGAAACTGATCGAGGCAAAGGTGCTGTGGGTCGAGGGCGACCAGACCGACATCGCGAAATGGTGGGGTACGCGCTACACCAAGGCCGAGTTCCACGAGCGGCTGAGTGTCGTGAAGCAGGTCGAGAAGCACACGCTCTCGCCGGCCGGCCACATGCTGCACCACGACCAGCCGGAGGCGCTGGCGCGGCGGCTGGAGGCGTTTCTGGCCGCGTGACGCCGGGCCATCGCCCCCATGTCAAAATCGCGCCCTTTCCCGGTTCACACAAGAAAGAAATCCCATGGACGTCGAACACATCAATGCCATCGGCAACTCCCTGGCCGACCTGACGAAGCGCACGGTCGACCTCCGGGGGTATCTTTGACTACGATCGCAAAGCTTTAAGACTCAACGAAGTCAACGCCGCGCTCGAGAACCCCAAGGTCTGGGACGAGCCCAAGCGCGCGCAGGAGCTGGGGCGCGAGAAGCGCACGCTGGAAACTGTCGTCGAGACGATCGACCACCTCACCAGCAACCTCGCCGACAACACCGAGCTGTACGAGATGTCGAAGGCCGACGATGATTTCGCCGGCATCCAGGCGATCGAGGTCGACGCGCAGAAGCTCGAGGCCACGGTGGCGCAGCTCGAGTTCCGCCGCATGTTCAACAACCCGGCCGACCCGCTGAACTGCTTCGTCGACATCCAGGCCGGCGCCGGCGGCACCGAGGCTTGCGACTGGGCCAGCATGCTGCTGCGCCAGTACCTGAAGTACGCCGAACGCAAGGGCTTCAAGACCACGCTCGAGGACGAATCGGCGGGTGACATCGCTGGCATCAAGAGCGCCACGATCAAGGTCGAGGGCGACTACGCGTTCGGCCTGCTGCGCACCGAGACCGGCGTGCACCGCCTGGTGCGCAAGAGCCCGTTCGACAGCGCGGGCGGCCGCCACACGAGCTTTGCGTCGCTCTTCGTCTACCCGGAGGTGGACGACTCGATCGAGATCGAGATCAACC
>JANMAW010000474.1:0-4011 GCA_031360005.1 Rhizobacter sp. | reverse complement strand
TAACGATCGCCGAACGGGCCGGTGAGCTGCACGGTGTCGCCCTTGCGCAGGTCGCAGAGGTAGTTCGACGCGACGCCGCGGGCCGGCCGGCCTTCGTGGTCGACGGTCACCCGCTTCACCGTCAGCGACAGGTTGTTGTAGCCCTCGCGCTCGCCGCTGCGCGGGCTCGCGACCGAGTACAGGCGCAGGTAGTGCGGCTTGCCGTCGGCGTCGGTGCCGGGCGGGATCACACCGACCGACTGGCCTTCGAGCAGCGGCAGGAACTGGGTGCCGAAGTCGAGCACGAGGTGGCGCACGTCGCTTTCGGCATCGGCGGCGGTGAGGCGGAAGTTGCCGGCGACCGTCGCGATCGCCGGCTTCTTCAGGCTGTACAGGTTCAGGTGCGGGTGTGCGGCCGACCACGGCGCGCTCGGCGACGACGCCGAGACTGCCGCGTTGGCCTGCGGCGCATCGGCGCGCTCCGGCTCGTCGCCCGGCGATGCCGCCGGCACCGCCGGGGCCGATTCTTCCGGCATCGGCGCGGCGTCGATTTGCGGCGGCAGCTCGTCCCAGCCGAACTGCTCCTCCAGCGTGTAGGCCTGCGCTTTCCTCACCACATGCCAGTGATCGATGCTGCCGGTCGGGCACGGCGAGATGCAGGCGTTGCACGCATTGCAGATCGCCGCATCGACGACGTAGTTGCGGCCGTCGTGGGTGATCGCATCGACCGGGCAGGTCTCTTCGCAGGTGTTGCACCGGATGCAGACCTCCGGGTCGATCAGGTGCTGCCTGACGAACGTGTCGGCGGTGCTCAATGCAACTCCCCGACCTCCGCGCTCGACGGCCGGCCCTCCGACGGGGCGTTCGCTTGCCTGGGGCGGACCGGCGCTGCGCTCATGACCCGATGATGCGCGTCAGTTGAACCGGATGTACTCGAAGTCCACCGGCTGCTTGTTGATGCCGATCGCCGGCGGCGCGATCCAGTTCGCGTATCGGCCGGTCTCGACGACGCGGCCCATCAGCGAGGCCACATACGCGCGGTCGTTCTCGGTCGCGAGCCATCGGTCGACGTTCAGCTGCCATTCGGCTTCGCTGATCACGCGGCCCTCCGGGCTCACGCGCAGCCCGGCGAAGCTGCCGATGTGGCGGTTGAAGGCCTTGTGCGGCAGCGTCAGCCGGAACGCGAATCCGGCCTTCTCGATGACCTTGTTCCAGCGGCCGACGCCACCGGCCGAGTCGCGGATGAAGTCGTCGCGCAGCACTTCGTTCAGTGCGTTCAGCATCGGCACTTCCTTCTCGACCAGCATGCCGTCCTTGACCTCGAGGATCCGGTAGCCATCGCCCTTGAGCAGGTGGTCGTCGCCGCGCTTCGTTTCTTCGTAGCGGCCCTTCAGACCCGAGCTGTAGAAGATCGCCGCATTGCTCGACTGGTCGGCGCCGAACAGGTCGATCGTCACGCTGTAGTGGAAGTTGAGATAGCGCTGCAGCGTCGGCAGGTCGATCACGCCGTGCCTGCGCAACTCGGCCGGATCTTCGGTGCCGGTTTCCTTCATCAGCTGGCAGGTGCGCTGGATCACGCGCGACACGCCGCTCTCGCCGACGAACATGTGGTGCGCTTCCTCGGTCAGCATGAAGCGGGTGGTGCGCGCCAGCGGGTCGAAGCCGCTCTCGGCCAGCGCGTTGAGCTGGAACTTGCCGTCGCGGTCGGTGAAGTAGGTGAACATGTAGAACGCCAGCCAGTCGGGCGTTTCCTCGTTGAACGCGCCGAGGATGCGCGGGTTGTCGGCATCGCCCGAGCGGCGCTCGAGCAGCGCCTCGGCCTCTTCGCGGCCGTCGCGGCCAAAGTGCTTGTGCAGCAGGTAGACCATCGCCCACAGGTGCCGCCCTTCCTCGACGTTGACTTGAAAGAGATTGCGCAGGTCGTACTGGCTCGGTGCGGTGTTGCCCAGATGCCGCTGCTGCTCGACCGAGGCCGGCTCGGTGTCGCCCTGCGTGACGATGATGCGACGCAGATTCGCACGGTGTTCGCCGGGCACGTCTTGCCAGACCGGCTCGCCCTTGTGCTCGCCGAAGTTGACCTTGCGCTCGGCCTCGGGCGCGGCGAGGAAGATGCCCCAGCGGTAGTCGGGCATCTTGACGTGGCCGAACTGCGCCCAGCCTTCGGGAGTCGTGCTGGTCGCGGTGCGCAGGTAGACGTCGAAGCCGTGCGAGCCGGTCGGCCCCATGTCCTGCCACCAGTCGAGGTAGTTCGGCAGCCAGCCTTCGAGCGCGCGCTGCAGCGTGCGGTCTTCCGACAGGTTGACGTTGTTCGGGATCTTGTCGGCGTAGTCGATGGTGCTCATGCGGTGGTGTCCTGCTCGGGTGCCTTGCTCACACGCGGTTGCGATCGAACTGCGGCTTGGTACCGGTGCCGTAGACCTTCAGCGCGCCGCCGTCGCCGACCGCGTTCGGGCGGATGAAGATCCAGTTCTGCCACGCGGTAAGGCGCCCGAAGATGCGCGTCTCCATCGTCTCGGCGCCGGCGAAACGCAGGTTCGCTTCCATGCCGGTCAGCGCGTCGGGCGACATGCTGGCGCGTTCCTCGAGCGCGATGCGGATCTCGTCAGCCCAGTCGATGTCGTCGGGTGCGGCGGTGACGAGACCGAGCGCGAGCGTATGGTCGGCATCGAGCGATTCGCCGATCGTCGCCTGCACTGCGTCGATCTCGGCGGTGTCGCGATAGAAGCGCCGCTGCAGCCGGGTCTCGTGGCTGACCATCGGGAACGTGCCGAAGTTCATCGGCGACAACGCGATCTTCGGCGCCGCGTCGGGCGCGTCGGGCAACGCGAGCATGTAGCTGCGGTCGGCGGCGAGCGCAATTTCGAGCAAGGTGCCGGCGAAGCACGAGTCGCGGTCGATCAGCGCGAACATCGAGCGCGAAGTCACGTCGAGTCGCGCCAGCGTGCGGCGCAGCAAACCGGTGGTTTCGCGCACGAACCAGTGGGTCTTGTGGGCGTCGAGCGTCGCGTCCATCGCGAGCACGTCGGCGACCTCGCCCGCGGTCTTCAGCACCCAAGTGCCGATGTCGAGTTCATTCGTGCGCAGGTGCAGGATCGCGTCTTCGATCTCGCGCGCCATCTGCAGCGGATACCAGTTCGAACCGGCGGTTTCGATGCCGGCGATGGTGGTCGGCTGCAGCCCGGACGGCGCCTTCACGGTCAGCGTCGCGGTGCGGCCGGCGCGGTCGATGGCCACCGTCACATGGCCGTAGGTGATTGCATCGGGCGCCACCGACTTGTTCAGCGGCGTCAGCGCCACGCCCTTCGCATCGGCAGGCCGGTCGCTCAGCGCCGCCAGCTCGCGCGCCCGCTCCTGCACCCGCTGCGCAAAGCCCTGCGTCTTGACGACCTCGTCGACGAGCCGCCAGTCCTTGGCCTTCTTGCCGCGGATGCCTTCGCTGGCGGTGCAGAAGATGTCGGCGTGGTCGTGACGCACCTTGCGCTTGTCGGTCAGCCGCGTCAGGCCACCGGTGCCGGGCAGCACGCCGAGCAGCGGCACCTCGGGCAGGCTCACCGACGACGAGCGGTCATCGACCAGGATGATCTCGTCGCACGCCGCGGCAAGCTCATAGCCGCCCCCGGCGCACGCGCCGTTTACCGCGGCGAGGAACTTCAGCCCCGAATGCCGGCTCGAGTCTTCGAGCCCGTTGCGGGTTTCGTTCGTGAACTTGCAGAAGTTCACCTTCCACGAATGGCTGCTCTTGCCGAGCATGAAGATGTTGGCGCCCGAGCAGAACACCCGATCCCGGCCGCTGGTGATGATCACGGCGCGCACCTCGGGGTGCTCGAAGCGGATGCGCTGGACCGCGTCGTTGAGTTCGATGTCGACGCCCAGGTCATAGCTGTTGAGCTTGAGCTTGTAGCCCTCGCGCAGCCCGCCGTCCTCGTCGATGTTCATCACCAGCGTCGCGACCGCGCCCTCGAACTTCAGGCTCCAGTGGCGGTACCGCTCGGGGCGCGTCTGGTAATCGACGGGTGCGGTGGCGGTGCTCAT
>JANMAW010000449.1:0-2100 GCA_031360005.1 Rhizobacter sp. | reverse complement strand
GAACTGTTCGGCCACTACAAGCCCGACCCCGAGACCTACCTCGGCTGCGCGCGATTGCTCGATGTGGCGCCGGGCGAACTGATGCTGGTCGCCTGCCACCCGTCCGACCTGCGCGCCGCGCGCGCGAACGGCCTGCGCACGGCCTATGTGCCGCGACCGCTCGAACACGGGCCGTCGACGGTGCTGCCGAGCGTCGAACCGGGCGAGTTCGATATCGTCGCGAGCGACTTCGAGAAGCTCGCCGATCTGCTGGAGGCACCGTGAGCCGGGCGCGGCGAGCGGCTCTACACTCGCCTGACCGTGGCTGGCGAGCCGCGCGTTCGGCAGGAGGCGAGCACCGATGAGCAAGACCCAGTTTCGCATCGGGCAGATCGTGCCGAGTTCGAATACCACGATGGAGACCGAGATCCCGGCGATGCTGCGGGCCCGCGAGGCGGTCGAGGCCGAGCGCTTCACGTTCCACTCGAGCCGGATGCGGATGCAGAAGGTGACCAAGGAGGAGCTCGAAGCGATGGACCGCGATTCCGACCGCTGCGCGCTCGAACTCGCCGATGCCCGCGTCGATGTGCTCGGCTATGCCTGCCTGGTCGCGATCATGAGCATGGGCAAGGGCTACCACCGCGTGTCGGAGCAGCGCCTGCACGGTCGCACGGTCGAAGCTGGCGGCCCGGCGCCGGTGGTGACGAGCGCGGGTGCGCTGGTCGACGGGTTGAAGGCGATCGGCGCGAAGCGAGTCTCCATCCTCGCGCCCTACATGAAGCCGCTGACGAAGATGGTGATCGAGTACATCGAGAACGAAGGCATCGAGGTGATCGACAGCATCTCGCTCGAGATCCCCGACAACCTCGATGTCGGCCGGCAGAACCCGCTGGCGCCGATCGAGATCACGAAGCGGCTCAACATCAAGGGCGTCGATGCGGTCGTTGCGTCGGCCTGCGTGCAGATGCCGTCGTTGCCTTCGGTGCAGCCGATCGAAGACCGCATCGGCCTGCCGGTGGTGTCGTCGTCGATATCGACCACCTTCATGATGCTGAAGAAGCTCGGCCTGAAGACCTACGCTCCCGGATTCGGATCGCTGCTCTCGGGCAGGTACTGAATCCGCGTCCGGGACACCATTCATCACGACATGCCAGGAGACTCCATGAACACCACCCGTCGCACACTGATCAGCGGCCTTGCGGCCGCCCCCGCACTGATCGTGCCGGCGCGTTTCGCGTTCGGCGCCGAGCCGCTGAAGATTTCGCACCAGTTCCCCGGTGGCTCCGACAAGGAAGGCGATTTCCGGCACCGCCTGTGCGCCAGGTTCGCGCAGGAGATCGACAAGCGCAGCAACGGCGCGCTCAAGGCCAACGTGTATCCCGGATCGTCCCTAATGAAGGTCAACGCGCAGTTCAGCGCGGTGCGCAAGGGCGCGCTCGACATGACGCTGCTCCCGCTGCCCTACGCCGGCGGCGAGATACCGGAACTCAACATCGCGCTGATGCCGGGCCTCGTGACGTCGTACGAGCAGGGCTACGCGTGGAAGAAGGCCGAGGTCGGCAAGGCCTTGTCCGACCTGCTCGCCGACAAGGGTGTGGTCATCGTCACATGGATCTGGCAGGCCGGCGGTGCCGCCAGCCGCAGCGTGCCGATCATCGGCCCGGAAGACGTGAAGGGCCTGAAATTTCGCGGCGGCAGCCGCGAGATGGATCTGGTCGCCAAGGCCGCCGGTGCCGCGACGCTGTCGCTGCCGTCGAGCGAAACCTACGCCGCGATGCAGACCGGCGCCGTCGACGTCGTCACCACCTCGGCCACCAGCCTGATCTCGTTCCGGCTGCAGGAAGTCTCCAAGCACCTGACGATCAGCAAGGCCGGCAAGTCGTACTGGTTCATGCTCGAGCCGCTGCTGATGTCGAAGTCGATCTTCGACAAACTGCCGAAGGACCAGCAGGCGCTGATCATGACGGTCGGCGCCGAGCTGGAAAAGTTCGCGCTCGAAGGGGCGCGTGCCGACGACGCGGCGGTCACCGATGCCTATTTGAAGGCCGGCGCGAAGGTGCACGACCTGACCGAGGCCGCGCTCGCGAAATGGGTCGCGCTGGCACGAACCTCGGCGTGGAA
>JANMAW010000440.1:0-3580 GCA_031360005.1 Rhizobacter sp. | reverse complement strand
GTGTACGGGGACTCGAAGAGCAAGTAGCTCGCAAGCGCAGCACCGCGCGCGTCGGCGCCCTGGCCCTGCACTCCGATGCCGCGCAGCATTGCGCGCACCGGCAGCGGCAACTCGCCGAGGTGCTTTGCGGCGATGTCGTCGAGCCGTTGGCTTGGCGCGATCACCAGCACCTCGATCGGCTTCAGGCGGGTGGCGCCGCGCTGCTCTGGCGTGAGCAGCGATAGCGTGCTGTTGATGCGCTGCAGCCGCTCGACGTCGACCGCCAGCGCATCGAGAAAGATGCTCGACAACGCGTGCCCGGCGATCTGCGCCAGGCTTGGGTACTCGCTGCTGCCGGCGCGCTCGCCGCGCGGTTCGTGCATGCGGCCGGCACCGACCACCAGGATGCGCTCGCTACCGAGGTGCACGGCCGGCGAGATCGGCGCCGCCTGGCGCATCGAACCGTCACCGCAGTACTCGGTGCGGCCGTCGATCTCGAGCGCCACCGCCGGAAAGACGAACGGGATTGCCGACGAGGCCAGCAGGTGCTGGATGCCGACGCCAGCCCGCACCGCGATGCGCTGCGAGCGCGTCCACGGCACGATGTCGCTCATCGAATCGTAGAAGGTGACGTGCAGGCCCGAGCCGTAGCTCGATGCGGTCACGGCCAAGCCCTTCAGGTGCCCGTCGCGCATCATGCGCTGCAGCCGCTCGGTGCTCACCACTCGCATCAGCAGCGACGCGAGCGGCGTGTTGTCGAGAAGCGAGCGCGGCCGGGCGCGGCGCCAGCGCGCGATGATCCAGCCGATCGACAACATCGTCAGCCAGCGAGCGCCGGTCTGGAGCACGCCGAGCGAGTCGCTTCGGTAAACCTGCTCGGCGTGCACGTTCTCCCACACCACGCACAGGCCCAGCACCCCACCAGCGAAATAATCGGCGCGGCTGGCCAGCGCCGCGGCGTTGATCGCACCGGCCGAGGTGCCCGCAATTACCGGAAACGGGTTGGCGCCATCGATTTCGCCGCAATCGCGGCGGATCTGCGCGATCGCCTTCAGTACGCCGACCTGGTAGGCGGCGCGCGCGCCGCCACCGGTAAGCACCAGCCCGGTCGTGCGAATGGAGGCGGTCATCAGCGGTTATCGGCGCGATCGCGCTGCGACTGGAGCGCGCCCGCTTGCGCTTTCGATGCGCACCGGAGAATTTGTGCAGCGACGGCGCGAGCATGAACCAAAGTCACCAACGGGCCCCGGCATGGCCCTGCGCCGCGCGTTTGCGCAAGCGCCACGCGCCGGCCGCTCACTCGTAGACGATGACCGCGCGGCCGTCATGCGCGCCAATGCGCCAACGGTCGAGCGCGGCATCGGTCGGATAGAAGCGCGCCGCATCGCCCAGGTCGAGCTCGCCGCTGGCGCTCGCGCGGTGCAATTGCAGCCGCACCGTCAGGCCTTGCCGCAGATCGCCGTGTTCGGTGGCGACGCGGCGCGACGGAAAGTCGCGCAGCACCTCGGCCACCGGCGGAACGCTGCCGTTGACATCGACCCGCAGGTACTTGCCGAAACGGCAGCGCGCCGCAGCCAGGTCCCACACCTGCGCCACCGTCAGGCGCAACCCGCCGGAGAAACGATCGGGCTGCACCTTGCCCTGGACGATGACCAGCTCGTCGTCGCGCAACAGGTCGCGATTCGCGATGAGCAGGTCCTCGTTGGCGACCGCCTCGATCGACTCGGTCTTGTCGTCGAGCCTGAATAGCGCGACCCGGCCACGCTGGCCGTTGACGACGCGCAGGTCGCTGACGATGCCGGCCAGCAGCTGCGGCTCGCGGCTGTCCAGCAGATCGGCGATGCGGCGCTTCGCGAAAAGTCGCACCTCGTCGGCACTCTGGTCGAACAGATGGCCAGACAGGTAGAAGCCGAGCGCGGCCTTCTCGAACGTGAGGCGCTCCTTGACGCCCCAGGGTTCGGCGGCGACCAGTTCCGGCTCCTGCGTGCTGGCACCGTGGCTCGTCTCTTCATCGGGGCCGAAGTCGAACAGCCCGCCCTGGTCCGCATGGGCGGCCTGGGTGTCGGCCCAGTCGAGCGCCAGGCCCGCGCTGGCGAGCATGCGCGCACGGTCCGGGTGCAGCGCATCGAAGGCGCCGGCCTTGATCAGCGCTTCGACCACGCGCTTGTTGATGCGCTGGCGGTCGACGCGCGCGCAAAAGTCGAACAGGCTCTTGAACGGGCCGCCGACGGCGCCAGAGCTGCCGCCTACCGATCCGTCGCGTGCCTTGACGATCGCCTCGATCGCGCCCTGCCCGGTGCCCTTGATCGCGCCGAGGCCGTACCGTATCGCGTTGTCGGAGACAGGTTCGAAGCGGTACACGCCGGTGTTCACGTCGGGCGCATGCAGCACGACATCGAAGCTCTTCGCATCGACGACCAGCACACGCAGCTTGTCGGTGTCGTCCATCTCGATTGTCATGTTCGCGGCGAAGAACTCGGCGCTGCAATGCACCTTGATCCAGGCCGTGTGGTAGGCCAGCAGCGAGTACGCCGCGGCGTGCGACTTGTTGAAGCCGTAGCCGGCAAACTTCTCCATCAGGTCGAAGACTTCGTCGGCCTTGTCCTGCGCGATTCCCTGCCGCGCGGCGCCATCGCGGAAGATCACGCGCTGCTTCGCCATTTCGGCCGGGTTCTTCTTGCCCATCGCCTTGCGCAGGATGTCGGCGCTGCCCAGCGAATAGCCGGCCAGCTTCTGCGCGGCGAGCATCACCTGCTCCTGATAAACCATCACGCCGTAGGTTTCGGCGAGCACCGGCTCGAGCAGCGGGTGCGGATAGCTCACCTCCTCCTTGCCGTGCTTGCGGGCGCAGAAGGTCGGGATGTTCTCCATCGGCCCGGGCCGGAACATCGCATTCAGCGCGAACAGGTCTTCGATGCGAGTCGGCCGCGCATCTTTCAGCATGCGCTGCATGCCCGGGCTCTCGAACTGGAACACCGATTCGGTGCGGCCTTCCGCGAACAGCTTGTAGACGCGCGCATCGTCGAGAGGCAGCTTGTCGTAATCGAAGTCGCGGTGTTCCGGCCGGCGCTCGATGATGAAACTCTTCGCGAGCTCCAGGATCGTCAGCGTCGCGAGCCCCAGGAAGTCGAATTTCACGAGACCGATCGCCTCGACGTCGTCCTTGTCAAACTGGCTCACCGCGCTGTCGCTGCCGGGCTGCATGTAGAGCGGGCAGAAATCGGTGATCTTGCCCGGCGCGATCAGCACGCCGCCGGCGTGCATGCCGACATTGCGCGTGATGCCCTCGACGCGCGTGGCCAGCGCCAGCAGCTCGGCCACCTCGACTTCGGCCGCTTCACGCTGCTCGAGCTCGGGCGCTTCCTTGCGCGCATAGATCAGGCCGGGGTCGGGCGTCGGTGGCACTTTGGCAAGCGTGACCTGCTTGCCCGGAGGCGCCGGGATCAGCTTGGCGATCGAGTCGACATGGCCGTAGCCCATGCCGAGCACGCGGCCAACATCGCGCAGCGCGGCTTTCGCGGCCATCGTGCCGAAGGTCGCGATCTGGCTCACCGCATCGCGGCCGTACTTCTGCTTCACGTAGTCGATCACGCGATCGCGG
>JANMAW010000385.1:0-5611 GCA_031360005.1 Rhizobacter sp. | reverse complement strand
GGCGATGCGATCCGCTTCCTGACCGAATACAGCGGCATGACCTTCATCGATGCGGTGAAAGACCTCGCGCAGCAAGTCGGGATGAAGGTGCCAGACGAAGACAGTTCGCCTGCCGAGCGCGAGCAGGCGGCCGCGCAGAAGCAGCGCCGCGTCACGCTGAACGATGTGCTCGCCAGAGCCGCCGAGGCGTATCGCAAGCAGCTGAAGCTCAGTGTGCGTGCGATCGATTACCTGAAAGGCCGCGGCCTCAGTGGCGAGATCGCCGCGCAGTTCGGTCTCGGTTACGCCCCGGACGGCTGGCGCAACCTGGCCAGCGTGTTCCCGAGTTACGACGATCCGTTGCTCGAGGAAAGCGGCATGGTCATCTCGAAAGAGACCGACGACGAGACGCCATCCGGCGAAGCAGAGCGCAAACGCTACGACCGCTTTCGCGACCGCATCATGTTTCCAATCCGTTCAGTGCAAGGCGATGTGATCGGCTTCGGCGGGCGCGTGCTCGACCGCGGCGAGCCCAAGTACCTCAACTCGCCGGAGACGCCGGTCTTCAGCAAGGGCCGCGAACTCTACGGCCTGTTCGAGGCGCGTGCGGCGCTGCGCCAGCGCGGCTATGCCCTGGTCGTCGAAGGCTACATGGACGTCGTCGCGCTGGCGCAGTCGGGCTTCGGCAACGCGGTGGCGACGCTGGGCACCGCATGCACCGCCGACCACCTGCAGAAGCTGTTTCGCTTCACCGACTCGGTGGTGTTCAGTTTCGATGGCGACGCCGCCGGCCGGCGCGCCGCACGCCGCGCACTTGAAGCAAGCCTGCCACATGCAAGCGACACGCGCTCGATCCGGTTCCTGTTCCTGCCGGCGGAACACGATCCCGACTCCTTCGTCCGCGAGCGCGGCGCGCCGGCCTTCGAGGGCTGCGTCGCGCAGGCAGTGCCGCTGTCGCGCCAGCTCGTCGAGGCTGCCGGGGAAGGCTGCGACCTGACGACTGCGGAAGGCCGCGCCCACATGCTTGCCAACGCGAAGCCTTTGTGGGCTGCCTTGCCCGATGGCGTGCTGAAGCGCCAGTTGCTCGGCGAACTTGCGGCCGCAGGTCGCGATGACGCTGACCAGCTGCTGCGGCAGTGGGGCCACGCAGCGGCGCGGCCACCGGCACGAGAATCGGCACCGGTTCGACCGTTGCGGCGCCGCTCCGGCGCGCTCAGCAAGGGCACGGCCAACCTGCTGGATCGCGCAATCTGGTTGTTGCTGCAACGCAGCGAGTTGTGGGCGTGGCTCGACGGCGAGTCACACGACATTCTTGCGGCGCAGGCAGCGCCTTACGACATGTTCTTCGGTTGCATCGAGCGCAGCATCCACGAGCACGGACCGTCGGCACCGGCGGCGCTTTTGCAGGAGTTGCGCTCCCAGGCCGAGACGGTCTCGGGCGGCGCTGCGGTGATCACGCGAATTGCCGAGTTTCATCCCTCCGACCCGAATGTGGATTTCGCGCGCGAGATGGGTCTCGTGCTCGACGGTCTGCGCCTCAGAGCGGTGCGTGACGAGTTGGATCTGATGGCCCAATCGGGCCTTGCGTCGCCCGATTCGCACGATCGCTTCAAGTTGCTGAACGGCGAACTCGCGAGGCTGAAGGCGCAATTGGCCCGGCAGCAAAGTACTGTCGGCTGAACGCGTCGCCCGATGCCCGCCACCGTGGCGATTTTGCCATCGGGCGGTATAATCCTCGGCTGACGTAAGCGCGGCAAGAGTGACAGCAGCAGCACCGGGCCCCGGCCACCCTCTGACCCAGGGTCCCCACTGCGGGTTACAGGCCACCCATTTCCCGCAAGGCTGCAGCTTCAGGTGTTCGCCCGAACTTGCCCGCCGGATGTCGGCCACCTGCCGGGCCGGCATCCTTTCACATCGGCTCGGCTTTGAATCGGGCGTCGCCAAGCTTGAATTGCGCAGCGTCGTGCGCAATTCAAGGATTGGGCCTTCGCCACGCAGGCCTCTCACCACTCGAGGATTTTTTGCATGACCGCGAAGAAGAACGCTCCCGCCCCGGCCCCCAAGGCTGTCCCAGCGTCGAAGGCCGCGAAGCCCGCCAGCGCGAGTGCGGCGAAAGGCAGCAAGGCCGTCGACTTGGCCAGGAAGGCGACCAAGCCGGTGGCCATGGCCGTCGAGATGGCGAACGGCAAACCGGCCCGCAAGCTCGCCGTCGATGTCAACGCAAAAAAGCCGGAGGACAACGACGTCGATCTCTCCGACCTCGAATCCGATCTGGAGGGTGAGCCTGAGGTCGAAACCGGCGCCGATGCGCAGAACAAGGTCAAGGCCAAGCCGCTGCGCATGAAGGTGTCGCGCGCCAAGGAACGTGCGCTGATGCGCGAGTTCGGGCTCGAAGAGACGGCGCTGACCGAAGAGGAAGCGGCGAAGCGCCGGCAGGAGCTGAAGACGCTCATCAAGATGGGCAAGACGCGTGGCTTCCTGACGCACCAGGAGATCAACGACCACCTGCCCGAAAAGCTGGTGAACGATGAAATCCTCGAGGCCATCGTCTCGATGCTCAACGACATGGGCATCGCGGTGTACGAGCAGGCGCCCGACGCCGCCACCTTGCTGATCGCCGGCGGCGGCGCGACCACCGCCACCGAAGAAGAAGCCGAAGAAGCCGCCGAAGCGGCGCTCTCGACCGTCGACTCCGAGTTCGGTCGCACGACCGACCCGGTGCGCATGTACATGCGCGAGATGGGGACGGTGGAGTTGCTCACCCGCGAAGGCGAGATCGAGATCGCCAAGCGCATCGAAGGCGGCCTGCAGGCGATGATGTACGCGATCAGCGCTTCGCCGACCACGATCGCCGAGATCCTCAGTTACGCCGACCGGATCGGCTCGGGCGAAATGAAGATTTCGGAGGCGGTCGACGGATTCGTCTCCGAGGACGAGGCCGACGACTATGTCGCCGAAGAAGATGTCGACTTCTTCGATGAGGAAGACGACGACGACGGCCAGGGCGGCAGCAAGGCGCTCACCAAGAAGCTCGAGGAGCTGAAGGTTTCGGCCCTGTCCAAGTTCGAGACCCTGCGCAGCAACTTCGACAAGATGCGCAAGGCGTTCGAGAAAGACGGCTACCAGTCGCCGTCGTACAACAAGGCGCAGCAGGCCATCAGCAACGAGTTGATGACGATCCGCTTCACCGTCAAGACGATCGAGAAGCTCTGCGGCATCCTGCGCTCGCAGGTCGACGACGTGCGCCGCTACGAGCGCGAGTTGCGCAAAATCCTGGTCGACAAGTGCGGCATGCCTCAGGAGTATTTCATCAAGCATTTCCCGCCCAACCTTCTGAACCTCAAGTGGGCCGAGAAGGAAGCGGCGTCGAACAAGGCCTACAGCGTGATCCTGGCGCGCAACCTGCCCCCGGTGCAGGAACTGCAGAAGAAGTTGACCGACCAGCAGGCCAAGGCGGTCGTTCCGCTCGAAGACCTGAAACGCATCAACAAGCGGATGAACGAAGGCGAGAAGGCCTCGCGCGACGCGAAGAAGGAAATGATCGAGGCCAACCTGCGCCTCGTGATCTCGATCGCGAAGAAGTACACCAACCGCGGCCTGCAGTTCCTCGATCTGATTCAGGAGGGCAACATCGGTCTGATGAAGGCGGTCGACAAGTTCGAATATCGCCGTGGCTACAAGTTCTCGACCTACGCGACGTGGTGGATCCGCCAAGCGATCACGCGTTCGATCGCGGATCAGGCGCGCACCATCCGCATCCCGGTGCACATGATCGAGACGATCAACAAGATGAACCGGCTGTCGCGCCAGCACCTGCAGGAATTCGGCTTCGAGCCCGACGCGCCGACGCTCGCCGAGAAGATGGAGATCCCGGAAGACAAGATCCGCAAGATCATGAAGATCGCGAAGGAGCCGATCTCGATGGAAACCCCCATCGGCGACGACGACGATTCGCATCTGGGCGACTTCATCGAGGACACCAACAACACCGCGCCGATCGAGGCTGCGATGCAGGCCGGCCTGCGCGATGTCGTGAAGGACATTCTCGACAGCCTGACGCCGCGCGAGGCCAAGGTGCTGCGCATGCGCTTCGGCATCGAGATGAGCACCGACCACACGCTCGAAGAGGTGGGCAAGCAGTTCGACGTGACGCGCGAGCGCATCCGCCAGATCGAGGCCAAAGCGATCCGCAAGCTCAAGCACCCGAGCCGTTCGGACAAGCTGCGCACCTATCTCGATACGCTTTGAACCGCAGGCGATTCCGCAGCAAGGGCTTCGTGCATTCCATGAAGCCCTTTTTTCATCCCGCGCCGCTATAGACTCGCGCGCATGTCCAGGCCAATCGCGTCCGCATGACCCAGATCGTCGACCGCACCGTGCTGTTCGCCGACCTGCGCGGCAGCACGTCGATGTACGAGACGCTCGGCAACACCGATGCGGCTGCTGTCGTCACTCAGAGCGTCGCGCTGCTGGCCCGCATCGTCAGCCACCATCATGGACGCGTCGTCAAGACGCTGGGTGACGGCTTGATGGCGATGTTCGCGTCACCTGACTTTGCAGTCGCCGCTGCCGACGAGATGCACGAATCGCTCGAGCGCATCGGTGCGCCGGGAGACGGCGGCCTGGCCAAGCGTTCACGCCTGGTTCCGCTGAAATTGCAGGTCGGTCTGGCCTGCGGCGAGGTGATCGAGTTGTCGGGCGATGTGTTCGGCGATGCGGTCAACGTCGCGGCGCGCTTGCTCGACCATGCCGGCGACAACGAAACTCTGGTCACCTCGAACGTGCTCGACGGGCTGGTCGACGCCGAACGCACGCGATTCCGCAGCCTCGACCGGATGCAGTTGCGGGGCCGCGTCGAGCCGGTGCATGTGCACCTGCTCGAAGCCGCGCGCCGCGTCGGCGACAGCGCGTCCACTGCGTTCGGAGACATCGCGCCGGCGACGGAGCCCGAAGGAATTCGGCTCCAGTGGATGGACCGGAACCGCATCTATGCCGGCACCAGCCTGCCGGTCGTGCTCGGGCGCAGCCCGCAGGCGACCTACATCATCGACGACACCCGCGTCTCTCGCTCGCATGCGCGCATCGCTTGGCACGGCGGCACATTCCAGCTCACCGACCTCAGCTACAACGGCACCTATGTCCGCTTTGATCACGATCCGGAGGTCATCAGCCTGCGCCGCGGCAACTGCACCTTGCACGGCAGCGGCGTCATCGGGCTCGGCGCGCCGCCGTCAGACGCCGCGAGCCCCACGGTCCGCTTCGAAATCATGAAGTTCGCCGACACGTGCCGCCAACCGCCGTCCGAACTCGACTCGCAGCGATGACCGCATGAGCTTCGCCGCCGAACCCGACTACTCTCACGGCAGCCCCACCCGAACCGCTGTGTTGCTGTGCAACCTCGGCACGCCGGTGGCGCCGACGCCGGAGGCGGTGCGCAGCTACCTTGCCGAGTTCCTGAGCGACGCTCGCGTCGTCGAGATTCCGCGCCTGCTCTGGCTGCCGATCCTGCACGGCGTGATCCTGCGCGTGCGACCGGCCAGGTCAGCCAGGAAATACGCCAGCATCTGGACGCCCGAAGGCTCGCCGCTGAGGGTCTGGACCGACAAGCAGGCGCGGCTGCTCGGCGGCTACC
>JANMAW010000378.1:0-1626 GCA_031360005.1 Rhizobacter sp. | reverse complement strand
CTTGGCGCGGGCGGCATCTGCGGCTCCGACCTGCACTACTACCAGCACGGCCGCGTCGGTGCGTTCGAAGTGCGCGAGCCGCTGGTGCCGGGGCACGAGGCGTCGGGCACGGTCGACAGTGTGGGCACGGCGGTCACGCGCGTGACGCCGGGGCAGAAGGTGGCGATCAACCCGTCGCACGCTTGCGGCCACTGCGACTACTGCCGGGGCGGGCGCGGCAACCTGTGCCGCAGCATGTTCTTCCTCGGCAGCGCGAGCGTGTTTCCGCATGCGCAAGGCATGTTCCGCGAGCGCTTCGTGATGGGCGAGGCGCAGCTTACGCCGATCCACGAGGCCGACATCTCGCTCGGCGAAATCGCCTGCGCCGAACCGCTGTCGATCGGCCTGCACGCGGTGCAGCGCGCCGGCCCGCTGCTCGGCGAAACGGTGCTGGTGACCGGCGGCGGCACGATCGGCTGCATGAGCGTGATGGCAGCGCGGCTGGCCGGCGCGGCACAGGTGATCTGCTGCGACATCAACGACCGCGCGCTGGCGATGGCACGCACCGTGGGGGCTGACCGCACGATCCGCAGCGACCAGCTGGCGGCGAGCACGTTCGCCGACATCGCCGATGTGGCCATCGAAGCCGCCGGCAGCCCGGCCGCGCTGGCCACCTGCCTCTCGGCCACCAAGCGCGGTGGGCGGATCATCCAGGTCGGCACGCTGCCGCCCGAGGTCTCGTTTCCCGCCAACAGCCTGATGGCGCGTGAGCTCGACTATCGCGGCTGCTTTCGCGCCCACCTCGAGTTCGACTGGGCGGTGCAGGCCATTCGCACGCGCCGTGTCGATGTGCGCCCGCTGATCAGCGCGCAGTTGCCGCTCGCGCAAGCGCGCGAAGCGTTCGACCTGGCGCTCGACCGAACGCGCAGCACCAAGGTCCAATTGATTGCAAACTGAGCCCACCCCCATGACCCCACGACTTGCCGGAAAAACCGCTTTCCTCACTGCCGCCGGCCAAGGCATCGGCCGCGCGGTGGCGCTGGCCTTCGTGCGCGAAGGCGCGCGCGTGATCGCCACCGACATCAACCCGGCGCTGCTCGAATCGCTGCACGCCGAGTGCGCCTGCACCACGCAGTTGCTCGACGTGACCGACCCTGCCGCCATCCAGGCTGCAGCCACGGCGCACGGCCCGGTCGACGTGCTGTTCAACGGCGCCGGCTTCGTGCATGCGGGGACGGTGCTCGACTGCACCGAAGACGAATGGGTTTTCGCCTTCGACCTCAACGTCCGCTCGCAATTCCGCACCATCAAGGCCTTGCTGCCGGGCATGCTGACCCGGGGTGGCGGCTCCATCGTCAACGTGGCGTCGGTGGTCGGCAGCCTGAAGGGCGCTCCCGGCCGTTTCGTCTACGGCTGCACCAAGGCAGCGGTGATCGGGCTGACCAAATCGGTGGCGGCCGACTTCATCACGCGCGGCATCCGATGCAACGCCATCTGCCCCGGCACGGTGGAATCGCCCAGCCTGCGCGACCGCATCGCTGCCCAGGCGAAGGCCAGCGGCCAGACGCTGGCGCAGGTCGAGGCGGCCTTCGTGTCGCGCCAGCCGATCGGCCGCGTCGGCCGGGTCGATGAGATTGCCGCGCTGGC
>JANMAW010000363.1:0-9959 GCA_031360005.1 Rhizobacter sp. | reverse complement strand
TGGGCGAGCAGCGCGTTCAGCAGCGTGCCGGTCCAGTTGCCGGCCGCCGGGTGCACGACCATTCCAGGCGCCTTGTCGAGCACCATCAGATGTTCGTCTTCGAACACGACCTCGATCGGCAAGGGTTCGGGCCGGAACGCGCGGCTCTCGGCGGTGGACACGAGATCGACCGCGATCACCTGCCCCGCCAGCACCTTGCGCGAAGCGGTTCTTGCCATCACGCCGTCGACGCTGACGTGGCCCTGCTCGATCAGACCCTGCAGATGGTTGCGCGAGAACTCGTCGGCCATCGCGACGACGGCCTTGTCCAGGCGCTTGCCGTGCAGGCCCTGTGGCACCTGCGACTCGCGCCGTTCGGGCTGCGCGCCCCAGGGGGTTTCGGGATCGGCATCCGCCGCCGCATCGCCGGCGCATTCCGGGTCGCCGACCCAGGGCGCAAGGGGCTGAACCATATAATCGGGACTCGATTTCTGACAGGACGGCGTCGCACCACGAGCGCCCCAGACCGATGATTCAAATGCGTATGCTGCGGTGGCCCGAGGCCCTCGTGCTGGCGATGCTGGTGGTCTTGATGGCGGGCTGTGGCTCGACGCCGAAGGAAGCCGAGGCACGATGGAGCGCCGAGAGATTGTATGCAGAGGCCAAGGAAGAAGCGTCTCTGGGCAATTACGAGCGCGCCGGCAAGCTCTACGAGCGCCTCGAAGGCCGCGCGTCCGGCACGGCGCTGGCACAGCAGGCGCAGATCGAACGCGCCTACATGCTGTACAAGAACTCCGACAAGGCGCAGGCGCTGTCGGTGCTCGAGCGTTTCATCAAGCTGCACCCGACCAGCGCCGCGCTCGACTATGCGCTGTACCTGCAGGGACTGATCAACTTCAACGACAACCTCGGGCTGCTTGGCAGCCTCGCACGTCAGGACCTGGCCGAACGCGACCAGCAGGCCGCGCGCGACTCGTACCAGTCTTTCAAGCAACTGGTCGATCAGTTCCCGCAGTCGCTCTATGCCGACGATGCGCGGGTGCGCATGAACTACATCGTCAACTCGCTGGCCGCCTACGAAGTGCATGTGGCCCGCTACTACTACCGGCGCGGCGCCTATGTCGCGGCAGCCAACCGGGCGCAGTCGGTCGTCACCGACTTCCAGCAGTCGCCTTCAGCGCAGGAAGCGCTGTTCATCCTGATGCAGAGCTACGACAGGCTGGGCCTGACCCAGTTGCGCGACGACGCCGACCGCGTGCTTCGCAAAAGCTTCCCGGCCTCGACGGTCGGCGCAGACGGCATGGGCGTCAACAAGAAATCCTGGTGGCAGTTCTGGTGACACCCTAGAACGGCAGCACCTCGCTCGACAGTGAGGCGAGCCATTCCAGTGCTTCGGCCTCGGTGGCCACCGACGTCATCGGCGGCAGCGCCAGGCGCAGCCGCTTGCCGTAGTTCATGCCCGCCATGCGCGGATCGCACACCACCAGCAGGCCGCGATCGGTTTCGCTGCGGATCAGCCTCCCCGCGCCCTGCTTCAGCGACACCGCCGCCTCGGCCACGAAGTAGTCGGCAAACGGATTGCGGCCTTCGCTCTCGAGGCGCTTGACGCGCGCCTCGACGAGCGGATCGTTCGGCGGCGGGAACGGCAGCTTGTCGATCAGCACGCATTGCAGCGCATCACCCGGAACATCGATGCCCTCCCAGAAGCTCTGCGAACCGACCAACACCGAGCGCGGTTGCGCGATGAACTGCTGCATCAGCTGACGCTTCGGGATCTGGCCCTGCACCAGCACCTGCATCGCATCGCCCTGCCCGGCGAACTCTTCGCGCAGCCGTTCGCCGATCGTCTGCAAGGCCCGCAACGTGGTGGTCAGCACGAAGGTGCGACCCCCGAGTGCTCGCGCGCAGCGCGCCGCCAGCACCGCGACCGATGCTGCGTGCTCGGGCTCGCTGGGCTTCGGGAAGCCGCGGGGGACGTAGAGCCGCGAATTGGTTTCGTAGTCGAACGGGCTGCCCAGACGCAACGTGCGCGCTTCGCCCAGCCCGGTCGACTGAGTGAACCACGACAGTCGGTCGTCGTCGCCCAAGGTCGCCGACGTGAAGATCCAGGCTTTCGGCGACCTCGCCATCTGCTCGCGCAGCGCATCGCGGATGTCGAGCGGCGACTCGACCAACCGCGCCTGGTGCGGTGACACATCGATCCAGCGCACCTTGCCGGCCTCGGCCGGTTCGAAGAACTTCGTCGCCAGGCCGGCCATCTGATTTGCGCGCTCCATCAGCTTGGTGAGGTCGGGCGACATGTCGGCGACCCCCTTCAAACCGGACGCGGCCGCGGCGCAGGCCTGGCCAACGCGTTCAAGCGCAGCGGTGAATTCGTCGGCCGTGCAGCGTTCGCTCCAACGGAGTTTGAGCGTGCCGCGCAGTTCGCGCAGCGGCTCGACTGCAGCGATTCGCAGGTCGCGCGCGGCGCGCTCGCATGAACCTGCCAGTTCCTGCCATGGCATCAAGCCACGCGCCTGCTGCAGGCCTGCCCCCAGCATGTCACGGGCGAAATCGATCACTTGCGCCGTGCCCAGCGTCGTGCCGAGGAACTGCACTCCGGCTTCGGCGAGCTGATGGGCTTCGTCGAACACCGCGACCTCGACACTCGGCAGCAGCTCGGCGACCCCGGTATCGCGTAAGGCCATGTCAGCGAAGAACAGATGATGGTTGACGACCACCACGTCGGCCAGCATCGCCTCGCGCCGCGCCTTCACGACATGGCACTGGCGGAACTGCGGGCAATCCTGGCCCAGGCAGTTCTCGCGTGACGAAGTCACCAGCGGGATCACGCTGCTGCGCTCGTCAAGCCCCTCGAGCTCGGCCAGATCGCCGCTCACGGTGACGTGCGACCACTGCTCGACCTTGGCGAGGGTGCGCAGCGCCCAGCGGTCGGGCAACGAGTCGGCCTGCCGGGCCTGGTTCATCCGATGCAGGCACAGGTAGCTGCCGCGCCCCTTCAGCAGCGCCACGCTGACCGGCATTCGCAGCGCGTCGCGCAGGCGCGGGATATCGCGCAGGAAAAGCTGGTCCTGCAAGCTCTTCGTCGCGGTGCTGACGAGCGCGCGGGCGCCGCTCAGCAAGGTCGGAACGAGGTAGGCGAAGGTCTTGCCGACGCCGGTGCCGGCCTCCGCGACCAGCGCGCTCCGCGCGTCGATCGCCTGCGCGACACCCAGGGCCATGCGCAACTGCACTTCGCGTTCGACGTGTTGGGCGTCGGCTCGTGCCAGCGCACCGCCGCGGGCGAAGGCCGCCGAGACCGCTTCCTCGAGGGGGCTCACGCCGGCTCGGGAGGATCGAGCTCCGCTTCGAGATGCGCGATCCGGTCACGAAGCAACAGGCGCCGCTTCTTCAACCGGCGCAGACCGAGTTCGTCGTCGGGCAGCGTGACCGCCGCCTGGTCGATAAGGCTGTCCAGATCCGCATGCTCGATGCGCAACTCGATCAACTGGCGCGGCAGCGAATGCAGGTTGAGGTCCATCAGCGAGCGAGTGGTGTGGGGGATTGAGCTGCGGGCATGTTTGCAAAGCGATTATAGTTTTCGACCATGAGCACAGCGACCCTGGGTTACCGCCTCGCCGCCAGCACCGGCATGCATCGCGGAGACCGCGCTTATCAGCAGGACCAGGTCGCGATCCTGCCGCACCACCAGATTCCGGGATGCGTGCTGGCCGTGCTGGCCGACGGCATGGGCGGCAAGAGCGGCGGTCGCAAGGCGGCTGACCAGGTCCTGCTCACCGCGCAACAGCTGTTCGAGCGCTACGCGCCCAGCCGGGACGACCCGGCCGAGGCGCTCAGACAAGTGGTCCTCGAGGCCCATCTGATGATCAAGCTGACGGCGATCACATCCGAGGAAGAGCCGCACAGCACGGTCGCCGCGTTCATCGTCAGCCCGACGCGCGAGTGCGACATCATCCATGCCGGCGATTCACGGGTCTATCACTTCCGCGGCGCCGACGTGATGCTTCGCACCGTCGATCACTCCTATGTGCAGCGGCTGGTCGACGAAGGCCAGATCACGGAGGAAGAGGCCAACACACACCCGCAGTCGAACCTGCTGACCGGGTGCCTGGGCACGACCGCCGATCCGCCATTGACGCACCTGCGGGTGGAGCGGCTCGAGATCGGCGACACCATGCTGGTCTGCAGCGACGGTCTGTGGCACTACTTCACTCCGCATGAGTTGGGAGCCATCGTGCATGCGCTGCCGCCCCGCGAGGCGAGCGAAATGCTCATCAGCAAGGCGCGCCAGCGCGCCCGTGGCGGCGGCGACAACCTGTCTCTCGCGCTGATTCGGGTCGAAGCGCTCGACTGACCTTGCGCCGCCTACGGAGCCGACGTCGCCCCCGGCAGCGGCAACGGTTCCGGCACCCTGCCTTGCGCGGCGCGCTGCGCATTGCGGCGCTGCACCGCCTCGCGATGCAATTGCGCGGCGCGCGCCCTGGTGTCGAACTTCGCCTCGTTGCGCTGTTCGGCCGAGCGCTGCTCCGCACTCGGAGAGCGGTCCGCAGCGGTCCGCGCCCGGCTTTCATCTGCCGAACCTGCCGATTGCGACGGATGGGGCGTGGGCGCTCGGCGGGTTGTCTCGCGCCGGATCGCAGGCACTGCATCGACCGCCCGCGCCGGCCGCGCGGCGGCCCTTGCCTGGATCGTTTGGCGGCGCGCCGCAGCGGCTTCGCGGCGCCTCGAGTCGTCGAGCAGGGCTTGTTGCCGAAGCAGTTCCCCGAGCGCCGAGCGCTGTTCCTTCCGCGCCGCATCGACGCACGCGATGACAATGAATTGCGCCCGACAGCCGCGCTCCTGTTCGGCGAATTTCGCCAACACCGCGGCGCGCTCTGCGGCGATTCGATCGCGCTCGGTGACGGCTGGCGCCGCCAGCGCGGCGATCGACATCCAGCACGTCAGTGCGGCGCAGCAGCGACGGAAATTCATGTGAGCGAAGTGTCCACATCGCGTCGCGCAAGTGCAAGGAACTCTGCCGACTGCATCTCGCGCAGGCGCGACACCGTGCGCGGAAACTCGTGTGCCAGCGGGCCTTCGGTGTAGAGCCCCTCGGGCTCGACCTCGGCCGACACGATCAGCTTCACGCGCCGGTCGTACAGCACGTCGACGAGCCAGGTGAAGCGTCGCGATTCCGAGGCCAGCCGCGGCGACATTCGCGGCACCCCCGACAGCAGCAGCGTGTGGAACTGGCTCGCCAGCTCGAGGTAGTCGTTCTGCGAACGCGGCCCGCCGCACAGCTCCTTGAAATCGAACCACACCACGCCGCCAGCGCGCCGGCGCGTGCGCAGTTCGCGGTGTTCGATGTGCAGCAGCGGCGATTCGTCCTTCGCCTCGGCGAGGCGCTCGAACGCCTCGGTCATCAAGGCTTCGGCCGCGTCGTTCAACGGTGTCTGGTACAGCCCGACCTGCGCGAGGGTGACCTGCCGATAGTCGGTGCCGTTGTCGACGATCACGATCTCGAGCTTCGCCTTCAGCAGCTCGATGGCCGGCAGGATGCGGTCGCGGTGCAAGCCGTTTGGGTACAGGTCGTCGGGCCTGAAGTTCGACGTCGTGACGATGCTGACCCGGTTCTCGAACAGCGATTCGAGCAGCCGGTGCAGGATCATCGCGTCGGTCACGTCGGCGACGTGGAACTCGTCGAGACAGACCAGGCGGTAGCGGCGCGCCATTCGCCTGCCGAGTTCCTGCAACGGGTTCACGGTGCCGTGCAGCTCGGCCAGTTCGCGGTGCACCTCGCGCATGAACTCGTGAAAGTGCAGCCGCGTCTTGCGCTGCAACGGCACTGCGTTGAAGAAGCAATCCATCAGGAAGCTCTTGCCGCGGCCGACGCCGCCGACCATGTACACACCGCGCGGTATCGGCGGGTGCGTGATCAGCTTGCTCAGCGCATTGCTGCGCCGCGCCTTGTAGTCGGCCCATTCGTTCTCGCAGCGCTCGAGCGAATCGATCGCGCGGAGTTGCGCCGGGTCGGCGTGATAGCCGCGCTCGGCGAGCGTTTGTTCGTAAAGCGCGCGGACCGGCACGGACTTGTCGCCGCGTCACGCGCCGCGGGTCCGCCGCAAGGGGCTTGAGCGCCCCCGCGAGGAGCCGGCGCGAAGCGACTTCGGGGTCAGCATCTCAGAAGTTCAGCGCGCGCTTGTCGACCGCGAGTGCGGCTTCCTTGGTGGCCTCGGAGAGCGACGGATGGGCGTGACAGATTCGTGCAATGTCTTCCGACGAGGCCTTGAATTCCATCGCCACCACCGCTTCGGCGATCAACTCCGAGGCATACGGCCCGACGATGTGCACGCCGAGGATCTCGTCGGTCTTCGCATCGGCGAGCATCTTCACGAGACCGGTGGTGTCGCCGAGCGCCCGTGCCCGGCCGTTCGCCATGAACGGGAAGGTGCCGATCCTGCAGGCGCGACCCGCCGCCTTGAGTTGTGCTTCGGTCTGCCCGACCCAGGCGATCTCGGGCGAGGTGTAGATCACCCACGGCACGGTGTTGAAATCGACGTGAGGGTGCTGCCCGGCGATGCGCTCGGCGACCGCCACGCCCTCTTCCTCGGCCTTGTGCGCGAGCATCGGGCCACGCACGACGTCGCCGACCGCCCAGACGTTGGGCAGGTTGGTCCTGCAGTCGGCATCGACCGCGATGAAGCCGCGTTCATCGAGCTTCAGCCCGACCGCTTCGGAGTTCAGGCCCACAGTGTTCGGCACGCGGCCGATCGAGACGATCAGCCTCTCGCAGGCGAGCGTCTGTTCCTTTCCGGCGGCATCGGTGTAGGCCACCGACACGCCGGCTTTGCCTGTCTTGACTTCGCCGATCGTCACGCCGAGGTTGATCTTCAGGCCCTGCTTCGTGAAGGCCTTGTGCGCCTCTTTCGCGATCTGCTCATCGATTGCTCCGAGGAACGCCGGCAGCGCTTCGAGCACCGTCACGTCGGCACCGAGACGGCGCCAGACCGACCCCATCTCGAGGCCGATCACGCCCGAGCCGACCACGCCGAGCGTCTTCGGCACCGCCGGGATGCGCAGCGCGCCGTCGTTCGACAGGATCGTGTCTTCATCGAACACGGCCCCTGGCAACGCGCGCGCATTCGAGCCGGTGGCAACGATCACGTGCCTGGCCAGCAGCGTGTCGGGCTTGTCGCCGGCCACCGCAATCTGATGGCCTTCGGTGCCGGTCTTCACAAACGAGCCGCGGCCGTGGAAGAACGTGACCTTGTTCTTCTTGAACAGGTACAGGATGCCGTCGTTGTTCTGCTTCACGACGGTGTTCTTGCGCCCGTGCATCCTGGCCACGTCGATCGACAGGTCCCTCAGGCCGATGCCATGGTCGGCGAAGTGATGACCGGCGTGCTCGAAATGCTCGCTCGATTGCAGCAGCGCCTTCGACGGAATGCAGCCCACATTCGTGCACGTGCCGCCCGGCGCCGGGCCCCCCTTGTCGTTCTTCCACTCGTCGATGCAGGCGGTGTTGAAGCCGAGTTGCGCGGCGCGGATTGCCGCGATGTAGCCACCAGGGCCGGCGCCGATGACGACGACGTCGAATGCTTTGCTCAAGGTTGCGTCCCCGGATCTCGAATCAGATGTCGAAAAGAAGGCGTGCCGGATCTTCCAGCGCTTCCTTCATCGCGACCAGGCCCAGCACGGCTTCGCGGCCGTCGATGATGCGGTGGTCGTAGGACATCGCGAGGTAGTTCATCGGTCGCACCACGATCTGGCCGTTCTCGACGACCGCGCGGTCCTTGGTGGCGTGGACTCCCAGGATCGCCGCCTGCGGCGGGTTGATGATCGGCGTCGAAAGCATCGAGCCGAAGGTGCCGCCGTTCGAGATCGAAAAAGTGCCGCCGGTGAGGTCGTCGAGCGACAGCTTGCCCTCGCCCGCTTTCCTGCCGTATTCGGAGATCTTCTTTTCGATGTCGGCAAAGCTCATCTGGTCGGCATTGCGCAGGATCGGCACCACCAAGCCGCGGGGGCTTCCCACCGCGATGCCGATGTCGAAGTAGCCGTGGTAGACGATGTCGTTGCCATCGACCGAGGCGTTGATGATCGGGTACTTCTTCAGCGCTGCGACCGCCGCCTTCACGAAGAAGCTCATGAAGCCGATCTTGACGCCGTGCTCCTTTTCGAACCTCTCCTGGAAACGCTTGCGCATTTCCATCACCGGCGCCATGTTCACTTCGTTGAACGTGGTCAGGATCGCGTTGGTCGATTGCGACTGAACGAGGCGTTCGGCGATGCGCGCGCGCAGCCGGCTCATCGGCACCCGCTGCTCCGGGCGATCACCCAGCGTCGGCGCAGGCGGTATCGCCACCAACGGCAGCGCGACCTTCGGCGCGGCCGCGACGACTGGGGCGGTCATGGCCACCGGCTTGGTGCCGACCTCGAGTACCGCGAGCACATCGCCCTTCGTGACCCGGCCGTCCTTGCCGGTGCCGGGCACCGAACCCGCCGGGATGCGGTTGTCGGCCATCAGTTTCGCGGCGGCGGGCATCGCCGCAGCGCCTGCTCCTGCGGCGGCGTCCGGCGTAGGCTCGGGCGTGATGCCGGGCGTTGCTCCCGGCGCCGGTTGGGCCGGCGGCACCGGCTTGACTTCGAGCGGGCTGGTGGCCTCGACCCCTTCGGTGTCGATCTTCGCGATCACCTCGTCGGCAATGCACAGCTCACCGTCGTTCTTCACAAGTTGCGCCAGCACTCCAGCGGCAGGTGCCGGCACCTCGAGCACGACCTTGTCGGTTTCGATCTCGACGAGGATCTCGTCCATCTCGACCGCCTCGCCGGGCCGCTTTTTCCACTGCAGCAGCGTCGCCTCGGCGACGGACTCGGACAGCTGCGGGACCTTGACTTCTACGATGGCCATTTGAAATCTCTTGTTTTGATGGGCGCAGGGAGGCGCGTCATTTCGTCAACACGAATCCCTTGATCTTCGCGTAGGCTTGTTCGAGCAGCGCCTTCTGCTGCTCCTGGTGCAGGTGCGCATACCCCACCGCCGGCGACGCCGAGGCCGGCCGCCCGGCGTAACCGAGCCGCTGGCCGTCGACCATGTTCTCGTGGATGTAGTGCTGCACGAAGAACCACGCGCCCTGATTCTGGGGTTCGTCCTGGCACCAGATCACTTCAGTCGCGTTCGGGTACTTCTTCATCTCGGCCGCGAACGCCTTGTGCGGGAACGGGTAGAGCTGCTCGACGCGAACGATCGCGACGTCACCGTTCTTGCGCTCGGCTCGCGCCTTCACGAGGTCGTAGTAGACCTTGCCCGAGCAGGCAATCAAGCGCTTGACCTTGTCGGCCTGCACCTCGGCACTGACCTCGCCGATCACGGTCTTGAACTCGCCCTTCGTGAAGTCGGCGAGCGGCGATCCCGCATCCTTCGCGCGCAGCAGCGACTTGGGCGTCATGATGATCAGCGGCTTGCGGAACATGCGCACCATCTGGCGCCGCAACACATGGAAGATCTGGCTCGCCGAGGTCGGCTGCACGATCTGCATGTTGTTGTCGGCGGCGAGCTGCATGAAGCGCTCGAGGCGCGCCGACGAGTGCTCCGGTCCCTGGCCTTCGTAGCCGTGCGGCAGCATCAGCGTGATGCCGTTGGCGCGGCCCCATTTCACCTCGCCGGACGCGATGAACTGGTCGATCACGACCTGCGCGCCGTTGACGAAATCACCGAACTGCGCCTCCCAGATCACCAGCGTGTTCGGCTCGGCCGAGGCATAGCCGTACTCGAAGCCGAGCACCGCTTCCTCGGAGAGCAGCGAGTCGATCACGATGAACGGCGCCTGCGCGTCGGCCACGTGCTGCAGCGGCGTGTAAGTGCCTTCGTCCCACTTCTCGCGGTTCTGGTCGTGCAGCACCGAATGGCGGTGCGTGAAGGTGCCGCGGCCGCAATCCTCGCCCGACAGCCGCACCGCGTAGCCGCTCGCCACCAGCGAGGCGAACGCGAAATGCTCGCCCAT
>JANMAW010000358.1:0-2751 GCA_031360005.1 Rhizobacter sp. | reverse complement strand
CGAAGGCGCGAAGATCGTCGACGAAGGCATCGCGCTGCGCGCCTCCGACATCGACATGGTCTACCTGACCGGCTACGGCTTCCCGCTGCACCGCGGCGGGCCGATGTGCTACGCCGACACCGTCGGCCTGTTCAACGTGGTGTCGGCGATGAAGCGCTTCGCCGCGAACCCGCTCGACGACGTGGCGTTCTGGCAGCCGGCACCACTGCTTGCCAGGCTCGCGGCCGAAGGCCGCTCGTTCAGCTGACGTTCCAGCTGACCGCGCAGCGAACCTGACCCATGCGCAAGCTGTTCGCGCTGCTGGGCATCGTCGTCCTCGTGCTGGCCCTCGTGGTCGGCACAAAGACCGCGCTGATGCCATCGCGCCAGCTCGCGGTGGCACCGGCTACGAAGGTCGACGTCGACGGCGCCGCTGCGTCTGCGCGGCTCGGTGCCGCGGTGCGTTTCAAGACGATCGCTTCGCCCGACGATGTGGACGCGAACGCGGCCGAGTTCACCGGCCTGCAGGCGCACCTGGTGTCGAGTTTTCCGAAGGCGCACGCGGCGCTGCAGCGCGAGATCGTCGGCAAGTACGGCCTGGTCTACAGCTGGCCCGGTACCGACGCTGCGGCGCCACCGATCGGGCTGATGGCGCACCAGGACGTGGTTCCGATCGCGCCCGGCACCGAAGCCGACTGGCAGCAGCCGCCGTTCTCCGGCAACCTGAACGACGGCTTCGTCTGGGGCCGGGGCGCGTGGGACGACAAGGGCAACCTGATGTCGATGATGGAGGCGGTCGAGCTGCTCGCCGGCTCCGGCTTCAGGCCGCGTCAGACGATCTATCTGATCTTCGGGCACGACGAGGAGATCGGTGGCCAGCGCGGTGCCGCGCAGATCGCCAGGCTGTTCCAGCAGCGCGGCATCCGCCTGCAGTTCGTGCTCGACGAGGGGCTGCTGATCACCGAGGGTCTTCTGAAGGGAATGGACAGGCCCGCCGCGTTGATCGGAGTGGCCGAGAAGGGCTACCTGTCGCTGCAGCTCACCGCGAGCGCCACGCCGGGCCATTCTTCGATGCCGACGCCGCAGGCCAGGCAGTCGGCGATCGGGATGCTGAGCGCAGCGCTGGTCCGCCTCGAAGACAGGCAGATGCCGCTCGCGGTGCGCGGCCTGTCGCAGGAAATGTTCGAAACGCTGGCGCCTGAGATGAGCGGCATGAACCGCGTCGCGCTGTCCAACCTGTGGCTGTTCAGGCCGATCATCGAACGCCAGCTCGGGCAGGCGGCGAGCACCAACGCGATGCTGCGCACGACCACCGCGCTGACGCTGATCAACGCCGGCAACGCCGACAACGTGCTGCCCGGCCGCGCCAATGCGACCGTGAACTTTCGCCTGCTGCCGGGCGACACGAGCGACGAGGTCGTTCGGCATGTGACCGAAACGATCGCGAACCCGGCCATCAGGATCGCGAAGGCGACGGGCCTCTCGGAGGCATCGAAGGTCGCGCCCACCGATGCCGCGGGTTACCAGCTGATCAACAAGACCTTGCGCCAGTTGCATCCGGACGTGGTCGTCGCACCGGGCCTGATGATTGGCGCCACCGACTCGCGCCATTTCGACAGCGTGGCGGACAACGTCTACAAATTCTCCGCGGTGCGCGCGAAGACCGACGACCTGAAGCGCTTTCACGGCACCAACGAGCGCATCTCGACCGCCAACTACGTCGAGTTGATCCAGTTCTATCACCAGCTGATCAGCAACACGCAGCCCGCGCCGTGACGACCCGGAGACCCGCATGAACGACCGTGCTACTTTCGCCCGCATGGAAGCCAGTACGCAGGACGACTGGCGCAAGATCGGCGCCGAGTTCATGCCATTCGCGCGCCGGCTGCCCGACCGCCTGATGGCGCACCTGAAGGTCCTCGAAGGCGACTACGGCGGCTTCCCGGTGGATCGCTACACGCATTCGCTGCAGACCGCGACCCGTGCGCTGCGCGCCGGGCGCGACGAAGAGTACGTGGTGTGCGCGCTGTTCCACGACATCGGCGACACGCTCGGCACCTTCAATCACTTCGACATCGCCGCAGCGATCCTGAAGCCCTTCGTCAGCGATGCGAACCTGTGGATGGTGCAGAACCACGGCATCTTCCAGGGCTATTACTTCTTCCATCACATCGGGCTCGACCGCAACCTGCGCGAGCAGTTCCGCGGCCACGAGCACTTCGAGCGCACCGCCGAGTTCTGCGACCTGTTCGACAACCCGGCGTTCGACGCGAAGGCCGAGACGTTGCCGATGAGCGAGTTCGAGCCGATGGTGCGCCGCGTGTTCGCGCAGCCGAAGAACAGCATCTACAAGGCGTCGACCGCCATGCCCGCTTGATGAGCGCCAACACTTGACCTGACAGGAGAAAACCCATGACCAGCGCCGTGATCGTTTCCACCGCCCGCACCCCCCTCGCCAAGAGCTGGAAGGGCGCCTTCAACATGACGCATGGCGCCACGCTGGGCGGCTTCGCCGTCAAGGCGGCGGTCGAGCGCGCCGGCATCGACGCTGCCGAGGTCGACGACGTCATCATGGGCTGCGCCACGCCAGAAGGCGCGTCCGGCGGCAACATCGCGCGCCAGATCGCTCTGCGCGCCGGCCTGCCGATCACCACCAGCGGCATGACCGTGAACCGCTTCTGCTCGAGCGGCCTGCAGACCATCGCGATGGCCGCGCAGCGCATCATCGCCGGCGAGTCCGATGTGCTCGTGGCCGGCGGCGTGGAGAGCATC
>JANMAW010000326.1:0-2863 GCA_031360005.1 Rhizobacter sp. | reverse complement strand
AGACTACGATTATAGCCAGCTTTTCAGGCCCTCTGCAAACGCAGAAGCACGGTCTCCCGAGCGAAAAGTTCGAGCACGGCATCGAGTGATGGCGACTGCGCCCGACCGCAAACGAGCACGCGGGCCGCGTGCGCCAGCACCGGCATTTTCAGCCCGTGCGCGGCAAGCGTTTCCTTGATCGCCTGGCCGATCGCGGCACGACTCCATTCTGCGGATTCGAGTTTGAAGCCCAGGGTGGCAAGAGCGGGCCGAACCGCCTCGGTCACATGCGCAGCCAGATCTTCGGCCGATGCCTTCACATCGACGAAGTACATGCCGATCCAGTCGGCAAGCTCGACCGTCGTGGCGCAACGGTCCTTGAACAACGCGCACAGTCTTTTCAACTGGTCGAGCGGTCCCGCGTCGATACCGCGGCGCTTCAACTGCACCTCGACAAGCTGCGCGAGCCGGGCCTCATCAATCAGCTTGATGTAGTGCGCGTTGACCCAGTTGAGCTTGGCCGGGTCCCACTGTGCCGGGCTCTTCGACAGGTGTTCGCCATTGAACCACTGCACCAGCTGCTCGCGGCTGAAGAGCTCTTCGTCGCCATGGCTCCATCCCAGGCGCGCCAGGTAGTTGAGCATCGCCTCGGGCAGGTAGCCGGCCTCTTCGTAGGCCGTGACGCTCACCGCGCCACGCCGTTTCGAGAGTTTCTGCCCGTCGTCGCCAAGGATCACCGGCACATGCCCGAACAGCGGCAGCGGCGCGCCCAGCGCACGGAAGATGTTGATCTGCCACGGTGTGTTGTTGACGTGCTCGTCGCCGCGAAACACGTGGCTGATGTTCATGTCCCAGTCGTCAACGACCACGCAGAAGTTGTAGGTGGGCACACCATCGGGTCGCACGATGATGAGGTCGTCGATCTCGCGGTTGCTGATCGTGATCGGGCCTTTGACGAGGTCGTTCCACGTGACCTCGCCGTCGGGCGGGTTGCAAAAACGCACCACCGGCTGCACGCCCCCGGGCACCGCAGGCAAGACCTTGCCCGGCGTGGGCCGCCAGCGGCCGTCGTAGTGCGTTTTTTCGCCGCGTGCACGCTGCGCTTCGCGCATGTCGTCGAGCTCTTGCGGCGTGCAATAGCAGTGGTAGGCGGTACCGGCGGCGAGCATCTGCGCGATCACGGCGTTGTAACGCTCAAGCCGCTTCATCTGGTAGATCGGCCCTTCGTCGTAACCCAGGCCGAGCCAGTTCATCGACGCGAGAATCTGGTCGACCGAGTCTTGCGTCGAACGCGCCACGTCGGTGTCTTCGATCCGCAGCACGAACTCGCCACCGAAGTGGCGTGCATAAGCCCAAGAGAACAACGCCGTGCGCGCCGTGCCGAGATGCAGAAAACCGGTTGGTGACGGGGCGATGCGGGTTCGTACTTTGCGGGTCATGTTCACAGCGTTCCGAGGCCGCGCAGCAGGTCGGCCTTGATGTCTTCCACGTCGTCCAGCCCAACGGCCACGCGGACCATTCCCTGCGTGATGCCGGCCGCCAGGCGCTGCTCTTCGCTGAGCCGCCCGTGGGAGGTGCTGGCCGGGTGCGTGATGGTGGTCTTGGTGTCGCCGAGGTTCGCGGTGATCGAGCACACCTGCGTCTGATCGATGACGTGGAACGCGTTCTTGCGCGCCAGCGCAGCGCCTTCGGCGGCCCGCGACTTGACGATGAAAGACACCACCGCACCGCCGCTGCCCGATTGCTGCGCCATCGCCAATTCGTGTTGCGGGTGCGACTTCAGCCCCGGGTAGTACACCCGCTCGACCTGCGGCTGCGTCTCGAGCCAGGCTGCTAGCGTCAGCGCGCGCGCGCTCTGAGCCTGCATGCGGATCGAAAGCGTCTCCAGTCCTTTCAGCACCACCCACGCGTTGAACGGCGAAAGCGACATGCCGGCACTGCGCATCACCGGCACGAACCTGTCGTTGACGAGTTGCTCGGTGGCGCACAGCGCACCGGCGATCACACGGCCCTGGCCGTCGAGGTACTTGGTGCCCGAGTGAATGACGATGTCGGCGCCGTACTCGATCGGGCGCTGCAAGGCCGGCGAGCAGAAGCAATTGTCGACCGCCAGCCACGCGCCCGCGCTCTTGGCGATCACCGAGAGCGCGCGGATATCGCACACCTCGGTCAGCGGGTTCGTCGGTGATTCGGCGAACAAAAGCTTCGTGTTGGGCTTGACGGCGCGCTTCCATTCGTCAGCGTCGGTCTGCGACACGAACGAGGTTTCGACACCGAACTTCGCGAACTCGCGGCCGAACAGCATGATGGTCGAGCCGAACACGCTACGCGAGCAGATCACGTGGTCGCCGGCCTTCAGCAAGCCCATGCCGAGCAGCAGGATCGCGCTCATGCCGCTCGAGGTGGCGATGCACGCTTGCGCACCTTCGAGTGCGGCGAGCCGGCGCTCGAACATCATCACCGTCGGGTTGATGAAGCGCGAGTAGATGAAGGCTTCTTCTTCGTTCGCGAAGCGCGCTGCGGCCGTGGCCGCATCGGGCTGCACGAAGCTGCTGGTCAAGAACAGCGCTTCGGAGTTTTCGCCCCACGCGCTCGGCGGCAGGCCTTCGCGCACCGCCAGCGTGTCGAGCCGCACGCCGGCCGGCAGCTTCACGCGCGGTATCTTCTTGTCGTTCATCAACCCAGCTCCGTGGCGCTTTGCAATGCGAGGCGCGAACGGTCGTCGCTCTCTTCTTCGTCACCTTGCGCCAGGCGCTGCGCGGCCATGGCGTCGAACTCGGCAGCGCTCACGTCGCCGGTGATGTACACGCCGTCGAAACACGAAGCCTCGAAGCTCTTCACCAACGGGTTCAGGGCGCCCACCACACGCTTCATCGCGTTCACG
>JANMAW010000309.1:0-1692 GCA_031360005.1 Rhizobacter sp. | reverse complement strand
CGCTAGCCCCAAGTCGAGCGCCTCCTGCTTGGTCTCGAGCATCACGACCGGAATGCCGGCGTTCAGGAAGTTCATCGCGATGCCGCCGCCCATCGTGCCCGCGCCTATCACGGCGACCTTGTTGATATCGCGCACCTTGGTGTCGGCGGGCACGTCGGGGATCTTGGTCGTCGCGCGCTCGGCCATGAAGGCGTGGCGCAAGGCCTTGCTCTCGGGCGTGAACATCAGCGCGGTGAACAGCTCGCGCTCGACTTTCATGCCGTCGTCGAACTTCATGCTCGTGCTCGCCGCCACCGCCTCGACGCATTTCAGCGGCGCCGGGAAGTTTTTCGACATGCCGGCCACCATGTTGCGCGCAAACTGGAAGTAGGCATCGGCACTCGGGTGCGACGCTTTCAGGTCGCGCACCCGCGGCAACGCGGCGCCGTTCGCGTGCAACTCTGCCCGTTCGGCGGCGTACTCGAGAGCACCCGTCATCAGGTCGCCGTCGATGATCTTGTCGAACAGCTGCTGGCCGGGCGCCATCGCGAGCATTTCGCTCTTCACCGATTCGCCGCTGACGATCATGTTCAACGCGTTCTCGACACCGATCACGCGTGGCAGGCGCTGCGTACCACCCGCGCCGGGCAGCAGCCCGATCTTGACTTCGGGCAGCGCGACCAGGGTGCCGCGCGAGGCCACGCGGTAGTGGCAGCCGAGCGCCAGCTCCAGCCCGCCGCCCATGCACACGCTGTGGATCGCGGCGACGACCGGCTTGGTGCAGGCTTCGAGCGCGAGGATCACGCTGAGCAGATTCGGCTCGGCCATCGCCTTCGGCGTGCCGAACTCACGGATGTCGGCGCCGCCCGAGAAGGCCTTGCCGGCACCGGTGATCACGATCGCTTTGACCGATGCCTCTGCCTGTGCCCGCTCGACGCCCGTCGTCAGCCCCAGCCGCGTCGCGTGGCCCAGGCCGTTGACGGGCGGGTTGTCCAGCGTGATGACCGCGACGTTGCCGCGAAGTTCGTAATTGGCGCTCATGCGTTGTCCCCCGAAAAATGGTCTGCGGAATCAGAAAAAGAACGGTCGTTCGATTCTAGGCCGCAGAGAGAATGAGCCGCTGTCCCACCAGTGACAGCGCCTCGATGCGTTGGCCGCGGTGGGCCCTTCAAACCTCCAGCCACTCCTTGCGAATATAGGCGTCGGCGCGCAGCGCTGCCGGGCTTCCTTCGAAAACAATGCTGCCGTGCCCCATCACATAGCAGCGCTCGGAAATCTGCAGCGCGATCGTCAGCTTCTGCTCGACCAGCAACACCGACACGCCGCGGTCTTTCAGCGTCTTCAGGTACTGGGCCACCAGCTCGACGATCTTCGGCGCCAGGCCTTCGGTCGGCTCGTCGATCATGATCAGGTCGGGGTCGCCCATCAGCGTGCGGCACAGCGTCAGCATCTGCTGCTCCCCGCCCGACAGCACGCCCGCTTCGGTGTGCTCGCGCTCCTTGAGCCGCGGGAACATCCGGTACATGTCGTCGAACGACCAGCGCGGCACTTTGCGGGCGCCGGGCTTGCCGCCGCGTCTGCCGCCTTTTTCGCCGAGCTGCAGGTTCTGCCGCACCGTGAGCTTGGGGAAGATGTCGCGGTTCTCGGGCACATAGCCGATGCCGCGGTGCGCGATGTCGAACGCGTGATGGCCGAGGATCTCCTGATCGCGAA
>JANMAW010000288.1:0-1624 GCA_031360005.1 Rhizobacter sp. | reverse complement strand
GGCGCGCACCGCTGGCAGACCTTTCGCCGTGTCGTGCTGCCGATTCTGACGCCGGCGTTGCTGACCGGATTCGCGCTCGCGTTCGCACGCGCGGTCGGTGAATACGGCTCGGTGATCTTCATTGCCGGCAACATCCCGATGGTCTCGGAGATCACGCCGCTGCTGATCATCACCAAGCTAGAACAGTACGACTACACCGGCGCGACCGCGATCGCAACGGTGATGCTGACGTTCTCGTTCGCGCTGCTGCTCGGCATCAACGGATTGCAAGCATGGAGTGCGCGGGCGCGCGGCGTCGGAGCGGGGAGGAACGGGCGATGAGTGCCGCAGCGTCCGCGCTCGCCGTGCCGCGCGCCGCGGCGCACCTTGGCCGCTTCGAGTCGAACCCGGCGACGCGCGAGGCGCCGTGGGTGAAGTGGACGATCCTTGCGCTGGCCCTCGGCTTCTTCGCGCTCTTTCTGCTGCTGCCGCTCGTGGCGGTGTTCGCCGAGGCGCTGCGCAAGGGTGCCGGAGTCTTCTTCGCGGCGCTGATCGATCCCGATGCCGTATCCGCGCTCAAGCTCACGTTGCTCGCCGCCTCGATCGCGGTGCCGCTGAACCTGGTGTTCGGGGTCTGGGCGGCATGGCTCGTGACCAAGTTCGACTTCCGCGGCAAGAGCGTTCTGGTCACGCTGATCGATCTTCCATTCTCGGTGTCCCCGGTGGTGGCTGGCCTGATCTTCGTGCTGCTGTTCGGCGCGCAGGGCTGGTTCGGGCCGTGGCTGCGTGAGCACGACCTGAAGATCGTGTTCGCGGTCCCCGGCATCGTGCTGGCCACGGTGTTCGTGACCTTTCCGTTCGTCGCGCGCGAGCTGATCCCGTTGATGGAAGCGCAGGGCCGCGAAGAGGAAGAGGCCGCGGCGGTGCTCGGCGCGTCGGGCTGGCAGACCTTCTGGCACGTGACGCTGCCGAACGTGAAGTGGGGTCTGCTGTACGGCGTGATCCTGTGCAACGCCCGGGCCATGGGCGAGTTCGGCGCGGTGTCGGTCGTCTCGGGCCACATCCGGGGCCTCACCAACACGCTGCCGCTGCACGTCGAGATCCTTTACAACGAATACCAGTTCACTGCGGCGTTCGCGGTGGCGTCGCTGCTGGCGCTGCTCGCACTCGTCACGCTCGGCCTGAAGGGCGCCGTCGAGTGGCAACAGGGCGCGAGCCCGAAGGAAGAAAGCGCATGAGCATCCAGGTCCGCAACCTCCACAAGTCGTTCGGCAACTTCAGCGCGCTCGCCGACGTGAGCCTCGATTTCCCGAGCGGCGAACTCGTCGCGCTGCTCGGCCCGTCGGGCTGCGGCAAGACGACACTGCTGCGCGTCATCGCCGGGCTCGAGACGGCCGACCGCGGCACGGTGCTGCTCGATGGCGAGGACGCCAGTGACACCCATGTGCGCGAACGCCAGGTCGGCTTCGTATTCCAGCACTACGCGCTGTTCCGCCACATGACAGTGTTCGACAATGTCGCCTTCGGCCTGCGCGTGAAACCGCGCAAGCAGCGTCCGCCCGATGCGGACATCAGGCGCAAGGTGCATGACCTGCTCAACCTCGTCCAGCTCGACTGGCTTGCCGACCGCTTTCCGCCGCAGCTT
>JANMAW010000261.1:0-8572 GCA_031360005.1 Rhizobacter sp. | reverse complement strand
GCGATGCACGTCAAGATGAACCAGTTGCTGGCCAAGCAGGGCGGCCGCATCGACGCGGTGTTCTTCTGCCCGCACGCACCCGACGAGGGCTGCCTGTGCCGCAAACCGTTGCCGGGCCTGATCGAGCAGATCGGCGAGCGTTTCGGGGTCGAGTTGAGCGACGTGCCGGTGGTGGGCGACTCGCTGCGCGACCTGCAGGCCGGCGCGGCCGTGGGCTGCCCGCCGCACCTGGTGCGCACCGGCAAGGCCGCGCACCTGAGCCCGAGCCAGATCGAAGAACTGTGCGCGCAGGTGCCGGGCACGCAGGTGCATTCCGACCTGACAGCGTTCGCCGAGCACCTGATCCGCGCCCAGCGCAAGGCGCGCGGCGAGTCGGGCGAGTCCGACTCCGGCTACGGGAGGCTCGACTGATGCGCCACGGGTTCAACGCCGTTCGCTCGGCGATCTTCGTGCTGTTCATGGCGGTCACCGTGGTGCCGTGGGCGCTGGCGGTGGTGCTGGTGTCGTTGTTCGCCAGCGGCAACACGGTCTACCGCATGTGCGAGAGCTGGCTGACGACAAGCATCTGGGGCGCCAAGGTGATCTGCGGCGTGCACGCACGGCTGCACGGTATGGAGAACCTGCCCGACTCGCCGGTCGTGCTGCTGTCCAAGCACCAGTCGATCTGGGAGACGTTCGCGTACCCCGGCCTGATGCCGCACCCGCTGTGCTACGTGTTCAAGCGCGAGCTGCTGTACATCCCGTTCTTCGGCTGGGCGATGGCGCGCATGGACATGATCCACATCGACCGCAGCAAGCGCGCCGAAGCCTGGAACCTGGTCGCCGCGCAGGGGCGCGAGTTCATGAACAAGGGCCACTGGGTCATCATGTTTCCGGAAGGCACGCGCGCGGCGCGCGGCGGGCGCGGCACCTACAAGAGCGGCGGGGCGCGGCTCGCGGTCGAGACCGGCCGGCCGGTGCTGCCGGTCGCGGTGACCTCGGGGCGCTGCTGGCCGCGCAAGAGCTTCGTGCTGCGCCCCGGGGTGATCGACGTGTCGGTCGGCAAGCCGATCCCTTCGATCGGGCGCCGGCCCGACGAGCTGATGCGCGAGGTCGAGAGCTGGATCGAGGCCGAGATGCGCCGGCTCGATCCGCAGGCATACGTGGGTGAGCCGGAGCCGGCCGGCACGGCGCCGGGCCCCCGACCCTGATGCCGCGCCGATGAGCCGCCGCGCCGCCGCCCTCGATGCACATCAGCTGACGCTGTTCGAGGAGCCGGCGCCGCCGGCGCAACAGCCGCCCGGGGCCGGCTCGCCCGAGCCCGCCCTTGTCGCCGCGCCCGCCCCCGAGTCGGCAGCGCCACCCGAACCCGTGTCGATCGCGAGCGTGCTCGCACCGGCGGTCTTTCGGCATCCGCAGGCCGAACGCGAGATCCACCTGCGCGAACACGTCGTCGCCTACGCGCTCAAGCGTGCCCGGCGCCGCAGCATCGGCTTCATCGTCGGCGCCGAAGGGCTGAGCGTCAACGCGCCCCGGTGGCTCGGCATCCGTGACATCGAATCGGCGCTGCACGAGAAGGCCGCGTGGATCCTGCGCAAGTTGCAGGAGCAGCAGCAACGGGCGCAGCGCCAGCAGGCAGCGAAGGTCGACTGGCGCGACGGCACGGCGATCCCGTTCCTCGGCGAGACCGTGATCGTCGTGCTCGATCCGCGCGCCGCCGGAGCCGTGCTCGACACCGCTGCCGACGCCTTGCCCGGCGAGTTGCGGCTCAAGTTGCGCGTCGGCCTGCCGCACACCGCCGCGCCGGCGCAAATCCGCGACGCGGTGCAGAGCTGGTTGCAGCGCCAGGCGCGCCGCGTGTTCGAGGAGCGCTGCCAACATTTCGCGCGGCAACTCGGCGTGCGCGTGAAGCGCCTCGCGCTGTCGTCGGCGCAGACCCGCTGGGGCAGCGCAAACGCCGACGGGTCGATCCGGCTGAACTGGCGGCTGATCCACTTCGCGCTGCCGAGCATCGACTACGTCGTCGCCCACGAACTCGCGCACCTGCGCGAGATGAACCACAGCCCGCGCTTCTGGGACGTGGTGCGCTCGGTGTTGCCCGACTACGAGAGCGCGCGCGGCAGCCTGAAGGATGGGCTGCTGCCGGTGCTCGACTGAAGCGCCGCTGGCGGCGCGGTGCGTCGGCGTGGTGATGGGTCTTCGTTGGTGCGAAGGCGAATCCGGCCGACGGGATCCGGAGCTACCGTCGATGACCGCGCCTAGTAGCGGCTCATCATGTAGGCCACGCCCGGCCGCAGCACTTCCTGCCAGGCCCGGCGGATGCGGTTCTGGCAGGCTTCGTCGTCACGGCAACGCGGATCGAACGCGGCGGTCGCGTCGGCCGGGGTACCGCAGGCGGTATCGACCAGCGCTTCGCTGAAAGGCGCGTAGAAGTCCATCGATACTTTCTTGTGGTGGCGATCGTGCCGCTGCGCCACCTGGGTCAACACGTTCGGTTCGGTCGGCTCGCTGGCGCGCTCCTGCTCGTAGAACGCGAACAGGCTGACCAAGGCGTTCTGGAGAATCTCGTACTGGCGCGGGCCGAAGTTCTGGAACAGCAGCCTGGCGTCGGCGCGGCGGGCGAAGAAGTTGTCGTAAACCGCCCCGAAAAAACTGTTGCCGCTGCTGTCCTGCTGGTTCAGGCAATGGGCGTAGCTCTCGCGGACCCGCGCCAGGATCACGTCTTCCTGGCTCCGCACGTCGACCAGCAGATCGCTCAGGCTGGCGTAGCGATCGTCGGGCCGCTTGCTGGTCATGCGCCGGATGATCCTGGCCAGCACCTCGGAACAATCCGCGCGAACCTCGGACACCAGCGGCAGCGTCGTGAACGCTGCGCTGCCGTGGGCGCGGATCTGCGCCAGGCTCGCCGCGGTGGGTACTGCATTGCCGATGGTCGGTGGCAGCGCACCCGTGAGCAACTCGTAGGCCAGCAACCCGAGCATGTACTGGTCGGAGAGTTCGCCGCGCACCGACTCGAGGCCGTCGTCGAACTGCTCGGGCGCAAGATATGCGATCTCTTCCGGGTCGGGTGAACGGCGCTCGAGTTCGTCGAGCGCCTTGGCGCCGCGGCAGTCGTTCACACGTCGGCCCATCGGCAGGATGAAGGGTTCGTTGCGGCTCGACAGGATGATGTTCGACGGCTTCAGGTTGCCATACGCTCCACCGAGCGCGTGCGCTGCGACCAGCGCGTGCGTGATCTTCGCGAGTACCCGAATGATGATGTTGAGAGGCCGCCGGTTGTCGAGCGCGATCCACTTGCGCAGGTTCTGGCCTTCGATGAACTGCATCACGCAGTACGGTTGGCGCCCGGTCAGTACGGCCTCGTACAGTGTCACGAAGTTGGGCTCGTCGGCGATGCCGACGGCGTCGCGAACGTTTTGCACGAAGCCGTCGAGCGCCTGCACGTCGGTCAGCGTCTTGATCACCACCGGCCGGTCGAGGTTGCGGTCGCGCGACTTGTAAACGCTCGCCCCGCCGGTCCGGCGCAGCAGCTCGAATGGCGCGTACTTCGCGCTCAGCATGCGCATCAGCGGCACGCCGACCGGGTCGATGGCGGCCTCGATGTTGCCCCGCACCTCGCCGACGATCCTGGCGACCAGGGCCGGGTCACTGTTCGGGCGCGCCGACAGCGGCTTCTGGAGCGGGCAGACCGACTGGATGGCGGCCAGCTCGCCCTGCAACACGGGTTCGACGTTGCCGATCGGAATCCAGAGCAGCTTCAGGCCGTCGGCAATGCGCCGCTTCAGCACCCGCGGGAGTTCCTTGCGCCCGATGTAGACCGACGACAGGAAATACTTGCTGACCAGCAGGATCGCGACCGTCGCCTGTTCCAACTCGGTTGCGATGCTGTCGTCCCAGGCCGTGCCCGGCTGGATCTGGTCATCGGTCCAGGCGCTGCAGGTTCCGGATGGCACACAGAAGCCTTCGTTGAAGAGCACACTGCGCCAGGCCGTGTCTTCATGCGCATAGCTGACAAAGATTCTGACGGGACGGTCGTCCTGCACGCGAAACGGCCGCTTGCGCGGCACGAGCCGATGAGAAAGGCCAGTCTGACACCAAGCGCCGGCATGTCGCATCCCTAGGTTCTGGCCGAACCCCGGCGCTGCCGCGCCAGGGCATCGACCAGGGGTTGGGCCCCCGGGTTCCGACACCGCCCGGCCCGTGGGCCGGTCCCCGCTTCGACACGACCGCGATGCCTGCGCGACTCAGGATCCGTCGCCGGGAGGCGGGCGACGGTTCAGCCGCGCGTTGGAACTCGGGCCGGCGAGAAGCGGTAGATGCCGTCCGCGCCGATCCGGCGCACCAGCGTGCCGGCCAGCCACAGCGCATGCAGGTGCGCGACCGACTCGCCCATCGCGAAGGTGGTCTGGTGCAGGTCGAGCTTGCGCTTGAACAGCACCATCAGCAGGTCGGCGGCGTGCTGCGGCGCCTCGGCGCAGGCTGCAAGCACCTCGGCAAAGCGTTCGTCGTGGTGCGCCACGAGCTGATCGATGCGCGTGTGCAGCCCGGTGAACGGCCGGCCGTGCGATGGCAGCACCAGCGTGTCGGCCGGCAACGCCTTCATGCGCTTGATCGAATCGAGGTACAGCACCAGCGGGTTCGACTCGGGCTCGATCTCGTGCACGCTGACGTTGGTGGAGATGCGCGGCAAAACCATGTCGCCGCTGATCAATACACCCAACTCGACGCAGTGCAGCGACATGTGCTCGGGCGCGTGGCCGTAGCCCACATGGCAGACCCATCCGCGACCACCGATGTGCAGCGTGTTGCCGTCGAGCAGGCGCCGAAAGCTCGCAGGCACCTTCGGCACCATGCCCGTGTAATAGTTGGTGCGGGCCTTGATCTTGGCTTGCGATTCGGGGTCGGTCAGGCCGTGGCTGGCCATGAAGCGCGCCGAGTCTTCACCGCCGATGCTGGTGACGGAACTGCTCGCCAGGCGCGCGGTGTCGTAGTCGGTTGCGCTGATCCACATCCGCACGTTCCAGCGCTCGGTGAGCCAGTGCGCCAGGCCGATGTGGTCGGGGTGCATGTGGGTGACGATCAGGCGCAACACCGGCAGGCCTTGCAGTTCGTTCGCGAAGATCGTTTCCCACGCGGCGCGGGTCGCGTCGTTGCTGATGCCGCAGTCGACGATGCTCCAGCCGTCGACGCCGTCGATCCGATCGCGCAGCAGCCACAGGTTGATGTGGTCGAGCTGGAACGGCAGCGCCATGCGCAGCCAGCGCACGCCGGGCGCGACCTCGAGCGTGGTGCCGAGGGACGGCAGTGTGTCGCCGAGCGGGTAGTCCAACTGCTGTTCGAGGGCGTTCATCCGCGCGGCCTTTCCGTTGCGCCTACTACACTTGACGTAAACGTCAACCGAGCCAGTGTAAGGCGACTCCCCCGCCGCCGCTGTCACCCAGATGTCTGCCACCTTCACGATCGGCGAACTTGCGCGCGAGTTCGACCTGACGACCCGCGCGATCCGCTTCTACGAAGATTGCGGGCTGCTGACGCCGCAGCGCAGCGGCCGCAACCGCGTCTACACGCAGCGCGACCGCACCCGCCTGAAGCTCACGCTGCGCGGCAAGCGCCTCGGCCTGACACTGGCCGAGGTGAGGGAACTGGTCGACATGTACGAGTCGCCGCGCGATACGCTGCCGCAGCTGAAGAAGTTCCTCGTCGTGCTGGCCGCGCACCGCGAGCAGCTCGAGCAGCAGATGGGCGACCTGCACGCCACGCTCGCCGAGGTGCGCGCCCACGAAACCGAAGCGCGGCGGCTGCTCGCGCAAGGGCAGAAGAAGGCAGCGGTGTAGCGTTGCGGGAGTCCAGGGGCCTAGAATTGACGTATACGTCAACTGCAAGGTTTGTCGAGGAGTCGATGCCGTCATGATCGCCGCAGACCCGGACTTCGAGCAGCGCACGCGCGCTTCGTTTGCGCGCCAGCCCGCGATGGCCACCTTCGGTGTCGGGATCGAATCGGTCGAGGCTGGTCGCGTGGTGCTTTCGATGTCGCACCGCGCCGACCTGACGCAGCAGCATGGCTTTCTGCACGCCGGCGTGGTCGCCACAGCGCTCGACTCGGCCTGTGGCTACGCCGCCTTCACGCTGATGCCCGTCGGGGCCGGCGTGCTGACGATCGAGTTCAAGATCAACCTGTTGGCGCCGGCGCGCGGGCCCTTGCTGCGCTTCGAAGGGCGGGTCGCGAAGGCCGGGCGTTCGATCAGTGTCGTCGATGGTCAGGCGTTCCAGTCCGAGCCCGGCGAAGCCGAGCGCAAACTCGTCGCGACGATGACGGCGACCATCATGACCGTGACCGGCCGCGACGACGTGCGCCACTGAACTCTTCCCGACGGAGAAGCCAATGGACAACCTGCCCGGCCTGAATTTCCAGCTTGGCGAAGACGTCGACGCGTTGCGCGACGCGGTGCGCGATTTCGCGCGAGACCAGATCGCGCCGCGCGCCGCCGAGATCGACGCGAGCGACCAGTTCCCGATGGACCTGTGGCGCAAGATGGGCGCGCTCGGCGTGCTCGGCATCACCGTCGGCGAGGAATACGGCGGCGCCGGCATGGGCTACCTCGCGCACATGGTCGCGATGGAAGAGATCAGCCGCGCCAGCGCGTCGGTGGGCCTGAGCTACGGCGCGCACAGCAACCTCTGCGTGAACCAGATCAAGCGCAACGGCAGCGCCGCGCAGCGCGCCAGATACCTGCCGAAACTGATCAGCGGCGAGCACGTCGGCGCGCTCGCGATGAGCGAGGCGGGCGCCGGCTCCGACGTGATCGGCATGAAGCTGAAGGCCCAGCTGGTAGAGGGAAGAGCGGGCGGCGAACACTACCTGCTCAACGGCAGCAAGATGTGGATCACCAACGGGCCCGATGCCGACACGCTGGTCGTCTATGCGAAGACCGAGCCCGAGCTCGGCGCGCGCGGCGTGACCGCGTTCCTGATCGAGAAGGACATGAAGGGTTTTTCGATCGCGCAGAAGCTCGACAAGCTCGGCATGCGCGGCAGTCACACCGGCGAACTCGTCTTCAACAACGTCGAGGTGCCGGCCGCCAACGTGCTCGGCGCGCTGAACGGCGGCGCCCGGGTTCTGATGAGCGGGCTGGACTTCGAACGCGCCGTGCTCACCGGCGGCCCGCTCGGCATCATGCAGGCGGTGATGGACAACGTGGTTCCGTACATCCACGACCGCAAGCAGTTCGGCCAGAGCATCGGCGAGTTCCAGCTGATCCAGGGCAAGGTGGCCGACATGTACACCGTGTTGCAGGCCGGCCGTGCTTTCGCCTACACCGTCGCGAAGAACCTCGACATGCTCGCGAACCTGCCGGGAGAGGGGCACGCGCGCCAGGTGCGCAAGGACTGTGCGAGCGTGATCCTGTGGTGCGCCGAGAAGGCGACGTGGATGGCGGGCGAGGGGATCCAGATCTTCGGCGGCAACGGCTACATCAACGAGTACCCGCTGGGGCGCCTGTGGCGCGACGCCAAGCTGTACGAGATCGGCGCCGGCACCAGCGAAATCCGCCGTATGCTGATCGGGCGCGAGCTGTTCTCCGAGACCATGTGAGGTGCGCCCCTGCGCAGCAGGCGGTCAGGCCGGAAGCGGCCGCGCTTCAGTTACTTCGACAATCTCGTGCATCAAGACGAACCCTGACGCGCGCGCAAGCACGCTGACCCGGCCGTCGCGGTCGAGGTCGCGGTCGCCGCCTGTCGAACCCGATCCAGCGGGTCGTCAACGACGGCGATCCAGCGAAGCCAGCACCCGGCGTACCTCGGCCACGTGCTCGCCTGCCTTGGCGACGGCCCCGGTCAGTTCGCCCTCGGTGCACTTGAGTTCCTTGCACCAGTATTGCAACTCGACCGGGTCGACCGCATTCACCCGGCCCGGGTCCTTCGGCTTGAAACTTGAAAGATCGTCGCGCATGCGGCCTCCTTGGTGGCGAGCCAGGTTTCATTCGGCTCGCGTATCGCATGATGCTCCATCGCAGCGACCGATGCCTTGCCTCAAAGCGATCCTGCGAAGCCCGCGGTCGCGCGACGGTGAAATGCGACACCCCGACGGTCCGTTCGGGTTGCAGCCAGCCTTGGCAGCGCGGGCCGGGCGCGGCACGCCCGTCGCGCCCCAATGCGAGCGGTGCCGCGATGCGTACACTGCTGCAACAGCCCTGCGCCGCACGACATGACCACCCAACTCCAAGAGCTTCTCGACAGCAATCGCCTCTGGGCTGCGAAAACCGAGCAACGCAGCCCCGGCTTCTTCACCGGATTGCTGCGCCAGCAGGCACCTCAGTACCTGTGGATCGGCTGCGCCGACAGCCGGGTGCCGGCGAACGAACTCGTCGACCTGCTGCCTGGCGAGTTGTTCGTGCACCGCAACGTCGCGAACGTGGTCGTGCACTCCGACCTGAATTGCCTGTCGGTGATCCAGTTCGCGACCGACCTGCTGAAGGTCAAGCACATCATCGTCGTCGGCCATTCGCGCTGCGGCGGCGTGGTCGCGGCGCTGAACGACACCCGCATCGGCCTGGCCGACAACTGGATCCGCCATGTGCAGGACGTGCGCAACCGG
>JANMAW010000225.1:0-1522 GCA_031360005.1 Rhizobacter sp. | reverse complement strand
TTCATCTTGTCGAGCGCACTGTCGAGCGTCGGCATGCTGTCGTGCAGCAGTTCGCCGGCCAGGCGCCCGGTCGGGCCATCGACGATCAGGCGTTCGTGCACGAGGTCATTCGAGAAGCGGCCGGCATCGCGGCGGAACAGGCGCAGCACGCGATCGGGATACCAGTCGCCGTGGCGCATCCACTGGCCGCAAAAGTTGGACAGGCGCGAAAACTCGTAGCCGGCCAGATCGCGATTCGGTGTCTGCGCCGGCGCGTTCGATTCGTGTCCGGATCCGTCCGCGATCGCACTGCGAATGTCGGCAGCCAGCTCGGGCGTGACACGCTCGTCGGCGTCGATGCTCAGCACCCATTGCCCGCGCGCCAGCGCCAGCGCGCGGTTCTTCTGCGCGCCGAAGCCGGGCCAGTCCTCGGTCGACACCACGGTCGCGCCGCAGCCACGGGCGATGTCGCAGGTCGCGTCGACGCTGCCCGAATCCACCACGATCCGCTCGTCGGCGAACGCCACCGATGCCAGGCACCCGGCCACATGGGCCGCTTCATTGTGCGTGATGAGGATGACCGAGAGCGTGGGCTGAACCATGAAGGGCCGAAAGCGAGTGCCGGGCATTGTAGGCAGCGCCACGATAATGCCGCTCCATGACCCCGCCTTCCCCGCCGCCCTCGCCACCGCTGAAGGCCCGCCTGGCGCGCATCGCGCCGTTCTTCAGGAACAGCGGCAAGGGGTTCGTGCTGGCCGTCATCGGCCTGGCCGCGGGTGCCGCGACCGAGCCGGTGATCCCGGAGATCCTCCAGTACCTGCTCGACAAGGGTTTCAAGCCGGGCGGCCTGCCGTCGCTGTGGCTGATCCCGGTGTGGATCATCGGGCTGTTCGCGTTGCGCGGGATCGCCGGGTTCGTCGCGCAGTACGGCCTCGCGTGGGCCGCGAACCGCGGCATGCTGGCGATGCGCGAGAAGATGTTCGCGCGGCTGCTCGATGCGCGCGCCGACCTGTTCACGCGCAACGCCGCGAGCAGCCTGATCAACACACTGACCTTCGAAGTCCAGAACGGCGCCAACCAGCTCGTCTATTCGGTGCAGTCGCTGGTGCGCGACTCGCTGACCATCGTCGCGCTGCACGGTTACCAGCTGTGGAAGAACTGGCAGCTCACGCTGTTCTTCGCGGTGCTTTTCCCCGCGGTGGCGCAGGTGATGCGCGTGCTGAGCAAGCGGCTCCACCGGCTGACGGTGGAGAGCCAGCGCGCGACCGACGCGCTCGCCTATGTTGTCGAGGAAAACGTGCTGGCCTGGCGCATCGTGCGGCTGCACGACGCCGGCCCGTCGCAGACCGCGCGGTTCGGCGCGTTGAGCGACCAGCTGCGTCGGCTGTCGATCAAGTCGGTCGCCGCCGCGGCGGCGATGACGCCGATCACGCAGGTGCTGACGGCGTGCACGCTGTCGGCGGTGATCGTCGTCGCGATGTGGCAGAGCGCGCAGACCGGCGGCACCGCCGGCGCGTTCGTCAGCTTCGTCGCGGCGATGCTG
>JANMAW010000200.1:0-1896 GCA_031360005.1 Rhizobacter sp. | reverse complement strand
GCGTTCGCGGCCGATCTGTCGGACGAATCCGCGTGCCGCGCCTTGGTGCCGGCGGTCGTCGCCCAGTTCGGGCGGCTCGACGCGGTCGTCAACAGCGCCTCGATCTTCGAGCACGACGAACCTGCCAGCTTCAGCGTCGCTTCGATGGAAAAGCACTGGCGCGCCAACACCGCGCCGGCGGTGCTGCTGGCGCAGGCGCTGCACGCGCAGCTCGACGGCCGCCCGGCGACGGGCTGCGTCGTCAATCTGATCGACCAGAAGCTCTGGAACCCGAACCCCGACTACTTCTCGTACACGCTGTCGAAGGCCGCATTGCAGGCTGCCACCGTGATGCTGGCGCAGGCGCTGGCACCGCGACTGCGGGTGTGCGGCGTGGCGCCCGGCGTGACGCTCTTGTCGGGGCCGATGAACGGCGCCGAGTTCGAAGCGGCGCACCGCATGACGCCGCTGCAACGCTCGTCCACACCCGACGACATCGCACGCGCGGTGCGTTTCCTGATCGAATCGCCGGCGATCACCGGCACGACGCTGCTGGTCGATGGCGGCCAGCACCTGAGCGCCCAGCCGCGCGACGTGCTCTACCTCGCCAGGAACCCGTAGGACCCGCATGCAAAGCCTGCTCAGCCACCCCAGCCTGATGGACTGCCGGCGCCTCTTCCTGCGCGACTACGAAGTCTCGATCAACATCGGCGTGCATCCGTTCGAGAAGACCGGCGAGCAGCGCGTGCTGATCAACGTCGACCTCTACATCCCGCTCGCGCTGTCGACGCCGAAGGCCGACGAGCTGATCGAGGTGGTCGACTACGACTTCATCCGCCGCAGCGTCGCGAATCGGGTCGCGCGCGGCCACATCCACCTGCAGGAGACGCTGTGCGACGACGTGCTGGCGCTGATGCTGGCGCACCCGAAGGTGCGCGCCGCGCGCGTCTCGACGGCGAAGCCCGATGTCTACCTGGACTGCGATGCGGTTGGGTGCGAAGTCTTCGGCCTGAAGGAGCGGGCATGAGCGCGGTGCCGGGCCGCCCCGGCCAGCCGAACGCCCCGATGGCGGATTCGGCGCGCAGCGTCGTTGCGCGCGGGGTAGACGCTGCGCTTCAACACCAGCCCCTGAAAGAGAAGCTTTCGGTTGAGCTGTCCAGGCTCTCGAAGCGCCTGCACCGCCAGGTCGGGCAGGCGGTGGTCGACTTCAACATGCTCGAGGAAGGCGACAAGGTCATGGTGTGCGTCTCGGGCGGCAAGGACAGCTACGTGCTGCTCGACATCCTGATCAACCTGCGCGCGCGCGCGCCGATCCGCTTCGACATCGTCGCCGTGAACCTCGACCAGAAGCAGCCCGGTTTTCCCGAGCATGTGCTGCCTGAATACCTGAAGGACCGGGGCGTGCCGTTTCACATCGAGAGCCAGGACACTTACGCCATCGTCAAGCGCGTGATCCCCGAGGGAAAAACCATGTGCAGCCTGTGCTCGCGGCTGCGGCGCGGCATTCTTTACCGGGTGGCCGGCGAACTCGGCGCGACCAAGATCGCGCTCGGCCACCACCGCGACGACATGTTGCAGACGCTGTTCATGAACATGTTCTTCGGCGGCAAATTGAAGGGCATGCCCGCCAAGCTGGTCAGCGACGACGGCAAGAACATCGTGATCCGACCGCTCGCCTACGTCAGCGAAGTCGACCTCGAGCGCTGGGCGCTGCACCGGCAGTACCCGATCATCCCGTGCACGCTGTGCGGCAGCCAGGAGAACCTGCAGCGTGTCCAGACGAAGCAGATGCTGCGCGACTGGGACCGGCGGTTTCCCGGCCGCATCGACAACATGTTCAACGCGATGGCCCATGTGGTGCCGTCGCACCTGCTGGACCGGAACCTCTACCCCTTCACGACGCTCAAAGCGGGCGGC
>JANMAW010000195.1:0-2618 GCA_031360005.1 Rhizobacter sp. | reverse complement strand
CGCCAGCCCACCGGAATCGACGAGCTCGACCGCGTGCTCGGTGGCGGCATCGTTGCCGGCGGCGTGGTGCTGATCGGCGGCGACCCGGGCATCGGCAAGTCGACCCTGCTGCTGCAGGCGCTCGACAGCCTGTCGCGCAACATGAAGACGCTGTATGTCACCGGCGAGGAAAGCGGCGCGCAGGTCGCGCTGCGCTCGCGCCGGCTCGGATTGAACGGCTCGCAGGTGCGGGTGCTGGCCGAGATCCAGCTCGAGAAGATCAGCGCGACGATCGACCACGAGCAGCCGGCGGTCTGCGTGATCGATTCGATCCAGACGATGTACAGCGACCAGCTCTCGTCGGCGCCGGGGTCGGTGGCGCAGGTGCGCGAGTGCGCGGCGCAGCTGACGCGCACCGCGAAGAGCACGGGCACGACGATCGTGCTCGTCGGCCATGTCACGAAGGAAGGTGCGCTCGCCGGGCCGCGCGTGCTCGAGCACATCGTCGACACGGTGCTCTATTTCGAAGGCGACACGCATTCGAGCTTTCGTCTGGTGCGCGCGATCAAGAACCGCTTCGGCGCGGTCAACGAGATCGGCGTGTTCGCGATGACCGAGAAGGGGCTCAGGGGGGTCGCGAACCCGAGCGCGATCTTCCTGTCGACGCACGGCGACCCGGTCGCGGGCTCATGCGTGCTCGTCACGCTCGAAGGCACGCGGCCGCTGCTGGTCGAGATTCAGGCGCTGGTCGATTCGGGCGGGCCGAGCCCGCGGCGGCTGTCGGTGGGCATCGAGCGCGACCGTCTCGCGATGATGTTGGCGGTGCTGCACCGCCACGCCGGCATCGCCGCCTTCGACCAGGACGTGTTCGTCAACGCAGTGGGCGGCGTGCGCATCAGCGAGCCGGCCGCCGACCTGGCGGTGATGCTCGCGATCCAGAGCAGCCTGCGCGGCAAGCCGCTGCCACGCGGCTTCATCGCGTTCGGCGAGGTCGGCCTGGCCGGCGAGGTGCGCCCGGCGCCGCGCGGCCAGGAAAGGTTGCGCGAGGCCGCCAAGCTCGGCTTCTCGGTCGCGATCGTGCCGAAGGCGAACGCCCCGAAGAAGCCGATCGAAGGCCTGACCATCCACCCGGTCGAGCGAATCGAGCAGGCGATCGATCTGGCACGCGGGCTGTGAAGCGATGAACCCGATCTTCGGCTGGGCCATGGCCGTCGTTGCACTCGCTGCCGGCTGGCGCGGATACGGCTGGCCGGGCCTCGCGCTCGCGGTCAGCGTCATCGTGTTCTGGTTGCTGATCCAGTTCAACCGATCGGTCAAGGTGATGCGCAAAGCGGCGAAGGCGCCGATCGGCCACATCGACAGCGCGGTGATGCTGAATGCGAAATTACGCACCGGCCTGCCGATGATCGAGGTGGTGACGCTGACGAAGAGCCTGGGCCAGCGTGTCGCCGAACGCCCCGAGACCTGGGCCTGGGCCGATGCCTCTGGCTCCGAGGTGAGGATCGTCTTCGACAAGGGCCGCTGCCGAAGCTGGGCGCTGAATCGGCCCGCCCCCTGAATGGCGGACTCGATGCGCTTCGTCGACGCCGCCAACACGCGCCGCCACCTCGGCTTCGCGCCGCTGATCGAGGCATTGCGCGCCATGTTCGTCGCCGGCTGCGAAGTGCCGACGCGGCACACGCACACCCTCGCCGCAGAACATGGCGAAGGCGGGACGGTGCTGCTGATGCCGGCCTGGCGGGTCGGGCGCCACTTCGGCCTGAAGACGGTCACGATCTTTCCGGGCAACAGCCGGCTCGGCAAGCCCGCGCTCCATTCGATCTACCTGCTGTTCGATGCCAGCAGCGGCGAGCCGCTCGCGCAAATCGACGGCGACGAGATCACCTCGCGGCGCACCGCCGCGGCATCGGCGCTGGCCGCATCGTTCCTCGCGCGCGCCGATGCGACGCGGCTGCTGATCGTCGGCAGCGGCCGCGTCGCCGCGCTGCTGGCCGAAGCGATGCGCGCGGTGCGGCCGATCGGCGAGGTGCAGGTGTGGAACCACCGGGGCGCGTCGGCGACGGCGCTCACCGCACGCCTTCGCGAAGCGGGCTTCGACGCGAGCGCCACCGATGATCTGGCCGATGCTGCAGCGAACGCCGACATCATCAGCTGCGCGACACTGTCGACCGCTCCGCTGATCCGCGGCGAGTGGCTACGGCCCGGCACGCACCTCGACCTGATCGGCAGCTTCACGCCGCGGATGCGCGAGGCCGACGCCGCGTGCTTCGCGCGTTGCCGGGTCTTCGTCGACACGCACGAGGCGCTGGCCAAGTCGGGCGACGCGCTGCAGGCGATCGCACAAGGCGCGTTCCGCGCGGCGCACCTGCAGGGTACGCTGGCCGAGCTGTGCGCCGGAACGCGCACCGGCCGAGACGACGCGGTGCAATGCACTCTCTTCAAGTCGGTCGGCAGCGCACTCGAAGACCTGGCGGCCGCCGAACTGGTGTGGAGCGGCATCGCCGGCGAGCCGGTATCCTGCACGGCTTCCACCACGCCCGACCCGCCATCGTGACCGCAGCCGCCGCACCCCCGCCGCGCCAGATCCTCTGGTACTGGGAAGACTTCCCGGTCGGCCGCGTGCGCGAGTTCGGCGCGAT
>JANMAW010000170.1:0-7264 GCA_031360005.1 Rhizobacter sp. | reverse complement strand
GTCGCTCGCTCAGAACCAGACCTCCGAGCTCGATGCGGTCGTGATGAAGGACGGCCTTGTGCGCTGCGACGAGTTGCCGCTGGTGTTCCGCGTGCCCGGCGCCGAAGGCCTGCCGCGCGGCGCGCATGTGCGGGTGCGCATTGCCGGCACCGACCTGTTGACGCTGGACGTCCACGCCGGCATGGTGGCGCGACTCGACGATGCTTCCGCGCCGACCGGTCGCGCGCCTCTCGAAGCCGACAATGACGAGATGGCCGAAAGCGCCGGCCCGCTGACCCTGGCGATCCAGGTCGGCGACGACGACGTTGAGCCGGACGCTACGCCATCGGAACAGGCCGCGCCGGCGACCTGACGAGCCGCATGCTGCGCAAGCTCTCTACCCTGCAATTCGCGCTGCTGGTTTCGCTCGGCGCGCATGCTGGGCTGCTGATGGTGCGCTTCGTCGACCCGGAGCGCTTCAACCGCATCTTCCAGGACACGCCACTCGAGGTGATTCTCGTCAATTCCCGCTCCGGCGAACGCCCCGCGAAAGCTCAGGCGATCGCACAGGCAGCGCTGGCCGGCGGCGGCGACGCGCTGCAGGGTCGTGCGACCTCGCCGCTCCCGCCTGCGGCGCAGCTGGAGGTGGGCGACTCGGCCGAGGAGGCGCGCAAACGCATCGAGCTCTTGCAGGAGACGCAGCAGCAGTTGCTTGCACAGATCCGCGCCGAACTCGCGCTGTTGCCGGCGCCCGACCCGCTGCGCGACTTCGGCAACCCACAGGAGCAGGCGCAGGAAGAGCGGCGGCGCCAGCTGGTCCCGCTGCTGGCCGAGATCGAACGGCGCATCAACGAAGAGAACGCGCGCCCGAAAAAGCGCTACATCAGCCCGGCCACGCGCGAAGAGGTCTACGCGATCTACTACGACCAGTTGCGCCGCAAGATCGAGCAGCGCGGCACGCGCAACTTCCCGGAGAACCAGGGTCGCAAGCTGTACGGCGAACTGACGATGAACGTGACCGTCGATTCGGAAGGGCGTGTCGTCGAAACCGAGGTCGTGCGGCCGTCGGCCTCGAGAATGCTCGACCAGCGCGCGCTCGCCATTGTTCGGGCGGCCGCGCCCTTCGGGCGGTTCAGCTCGGCGATGCGCCGCCGCGCCGACCAGATCGTGATCACCTCGCGCTTCAGGTTCACGCGCGAAGATGGCCTCGAAACCACCCTCAGCGCCACACCCGCGCAGTGATATCGATGGACCGTTATGTCGTGGCCGGCAATCCGGTCGAGCACAGCCAGTCGCCCTTCATCCACGCGGAGTTCGCGCGGCAGACCGGGCAGGCCATGGAATACGGCCGGCTGTTGTGGCCCCTCGACGGATTCAATGACGCGGTGCGCGCGCTGGCGGCGAGCGGCGCGAAGGGCTGCAACATCACGGTGCCGTTCAAGTTCCAAGCCTTCCGTCTCGGCAAGCACCTGACCCGGCGCGCCACGCTGGCGCAGGCCGCGAACGTCCTGCGCTTCGATGCCGAGGGCTGGCTCGCCGACAACACCGATGGCGTCGGGCTGGTCAATGACCTCGAGCGAAATGCAGGCGTCGTGCTCGCAGGCAAGCGCGTGCTGCTGATCGGCGCCGGCGGTGCTGCGTCGGGTGTGCTGGGCCCCTTGCTGATGGCGCACCCGGGTGAAATCGTGGTGGCGAACCGCACGCTGGACAAGGCCCGCTCGCTGGTCGAGCGGCACCTGCCGGTGGCCGGTGTTTCGGCGCTGCGCGCCAGCACCCTGAGTGAATGTGGCACCGGGTTCGATGTGGTGATCAACGCATCGGCGACCAGCCTGCAGCGGGTAGCAGTGCCGGTGTCGCATGCGGTGCTGGCGCCCGGCGCGCTCGCGCTCGACATGATGTACGGCACGGCAGCCCAGCCGTTCCTGGACTGGGCCGCCGCGCATGGGGCACGCGGCCGCGACGGCCTGGGCATGCTGGTCGAGCAGGCGGCCGCCGCGTTCGAACTCTGGCGCGGCGTGCGGCCCGACACCGCGCCGGTGTTGATCGCACTGCGCGATCGCATGGCCGACCGGGCGGCCACGAAATGAGAGCGTTCTGGGGCGCCGTCGCGCGCATCGTCGCGCTGCTGCTGCTGTCGGCGCTGGCGCTGCAGCTCTACTTTCTGGCGCGCGTCGCGCTGATGACGGTCGTCGACCCGCAATCGACGAGCCTGCAGCGCTCCGAGGCGTGGCGCCTGCTGGCCGAGAAGCATCAGCTGCCGTGGAGCCAGCAGTGGGTCGGCTACGAGCGCATCTCGCCGAACCTGAAGCGCGCGGTGATCGCGTCCGAAGACGCCGGCTTCGCTGAGCACAGCGGCGTCGAATGGGACGCGCTCGAAAAGGCCTGGGAACGCAATCAGAAGGCCGAGGCGCGCGTCGAGAAGAGCACCGGACCGGCCGAAGGGCGCGCGGGCAGGCCGACAGCCCGGCAAGCCGCCGCCGCGAAGCCCGCCGCTCGGCGCCAGCCGAAAATGGTCGGCGGCTCGACGATCACGCAGCAACTCGCAAAGAACCTTTTTCTCGGCGGTGAACGCAGCATGTTGCGCAAGGCTCAGGAGTTCGTCATCACGTTCATGCTGGAAGGGCTTCTGACGAAGCGGCGCATCCTCGAGGTCTACCTGAACAACGTCGAATGGGGCGAAGGCGTGTTCGGTGCCGAGGCAGCGGCGCGGCACTACTTTCGCGTCGGCGCGAACGGTCTGGGCGTGACGCAGGCGGCGCAGCTGGCGGTGATGTTGCCGGCCCCGAAGCGCTTCGAGAAGCGGCCTGGCTCGGCGTACGTGATGGGCCGGGCGGGAACGGTCAGCGCACGGATGGGCGCGGTGGAAATGCCATGATCCACGCGCCCGCGGTCGAACCCGATCGACCCTTGCCCGACGTACGAGCCCTCTAGAATCAGCAATGGCCCGATCGCTCACCGATGAGATCGCTGCAACGGCCGCCCGGCTCGTCGTCGAGGAAGGCATGGAGTACGGGCCCGCCAAGCGACGCGCGGCTCGCGCGCTCGGTCGCAACAGCTCGAGGCCGTCTGCCTTGCCGCGCAACGACAGCGTCGAAGACGAGGTCCGTGACTACCTGGCGATCTTCTGCGCCGAAACCCAGCCGGTCGAACTCGCCGCGCTGCGGGCCGTGGCGATGGTCTGGATGGAACGGCTGGCGCAGTTCAGGCCGCACCTGACCGGCGCCGTCTGGCGCGGCACCGCGACACGGCTGAACAATGTGCATCTGGAGTTGTTCTGCGATGACTCGAAGGCCGCCGAACTCGCGCTCATCGACTCCCAGGTCGACTATGACGTCGGCAGCCGTGCCGGCCCGCGCGGAAAACCCATCGATGTCCTGAGCGTCGCCCACGCCAGCCGCGAGCTGGGCGAGCGCGTGACGGTGCTGCTGAGCGTGCTCGACCACGACGACCTGCGCGGTGCCCTCCAACCGGATGCCGGCGGGCGTTCGCAGCGCGGCGATCTGGCCGCCTTGCGCAAGCTGACGGCGGCCGCGTGAAGCGCCGTGCCTTGTGGGTCACCGGCGTTGCAGCGTTGGCCGGTGTTGCGGGTCTCGGCGGCCGGTGGTGGCATACCCATTCAGGCGCTCGGGCTCCCGAGACGAACATCTGGGGAATGCGTTTCGAAACCCCGCAGGGCGGTTACCTTGCCATGGCAGGCTTGCGCGGGCGGCCGTTGCTGTTGAACTTCTGGGCCACCTGGTGCCCGCCATGCGTCAGCGAGCTGGCACTTCTCGATCGATTTCACCGCGAGCAGCAGGCGCGCGGCTGGCAAGTGGTGGGGCTGGCGATCGACAACTTGGTTCCGGTGCGCGCCTTTCTGCAGAAGCGGCCGCTGGACTTTCAGATTGGTCTGGCCGGGGTGGCCGGAATCGATCTGGGACGGACGCTGGGCAACTTGGCAGGCGCGCTGCCGTTTACGGTGGTCTTCAATCGTCATGGGGACGCCGTGCATCGCAAGCTCGGGGTCATCCAAGCCGAGGACTTGCAGAGTTGGGTGCGCTCGGTGGCATGACCGCAGTCGCATGAGCCCAGGTCCATATGTCCAGCTGAATTAATCCTTGGTGGATTTAGTTCCAGTCAACCCCAGGCAATTCACTTCATGTCGCTTAAAGTAGTTGGCTTCGTTGTTTGCACAAGGTGAAGGGACAAAACCTACGGGCTAGATGAACGCTACGCGCTGCGACCTTTGGAAAACTCCATTGCGAACACGATCGTCTCGGAAGCGGAACGATCAGTACGAAACAACGAGAAACTGTGCAGTTGCGTTTTCGAGGACTGCCAGCCGACTTCACCCCCTTTTGAACCGCCTCACCGCGGTTCATTGACAGGATTTGATGCACCATGGACCTGCGCAAGCTGAAGACCCTGATCGACCTCGTTTCGGAGTCGAACATCTCGGAGCTGGAAATCACCGAGGCGGACGGCAAGGTGCGCATCGTGAAGGCGGACCCGGCGTTGGTGTATGCGAACCCCGGCCCGGGGTTGGTGATGCACAGCGCACCGGCGTCTGTGGCGCAGCCGCCCGCGCCGGCGATAGTGCCGGTCGACCCGGGACATGCCGTCAAGTCACCGATGGTCGGCACCTTCTATCGCTCCGCCAACCCGGGAGCGAAACCGTTCGTCGAGATTGGCGACACGATCAAGGAGGGGGCCCCGATCTGCATCATTGAAGCAATGAAGATCATGAACGAGATCGAGGCCGACAAGTCGGGAACGGTGACGCGCATCCTGTGCGAGAACGGCCAGGCCGTGGAGTTCGGACAGTCCTTGTTCACCATCGAATAGGGCGCCGCCGATGTTCAAGAAAATCCTGATCGCGAACCGCGGCGAGATTGCCCTTCGCGTCCAGCGCGCCTGCCGCGAGTTGGGGATCAAGTCGGTGGTGGTCTACTCCGAGGCCGACCGCGATGCAAAGTACGTCAAGCTCGCAGACGAGGCCGTGTGCATCGGCCCCGCAGCCTCGGCGCAAAGCTATCTCAGCATGCCGGCGATCATCTCGACCGCCGAGGTGACAGACGCCGAGGCCATCCATCCGGGCTACGGCTTTCTGTCGGAGAACGCCGACTTCGCCGAGCGGGTGGAGCGCAGCGGCTTCACGTTCATCGGGCCCACGCCGGCGTCGATCCGCACGATGGGCGACAAGGTGTCGGCCAAGCAGGCGATGATCAAGTCGGGGGTGCCGTGCGTGCCCGGCTCGGAAGGCGCGCTGCCCGAAGACCCGAAGGAGATCATCAAGGCAGCCCGCGCCATTGGCTATCCGGTCATCATCAAGGCATCGGGCGGCGGCGGCGGGCGCGGCATGCGGGTCGTGCACACCGAAGCGGCGCTGATCCACGCGGTGCAGACGACGCGCGCCGAAGCCGGAGCGGCGTTTGGCAACCCGGCCGTGTACATGGAGAAGTTCCTCGAGAACCCGCGCCACATCGAGATCCAGGTGCTTGCCGACGAGCACAAGAATGCGGTGTGGCTGGGCGAGCGCGATTGTTCGATGCAGCGCCGGCACCAGAAGATTCTTGAAGAGGCGCCGGCGCCAGGCCTGCCACGGCGGGTCATCGAGCGCATCGGCGAGCGCTGCGCGGCGGCCTGCAGGAAGATCGGCTACCGGGGCGCCGGTACCTTCGAGTTCCTGTACGAGAACGGTGAATTCTTCTTCATCGAGATGAACACACGCGTGCAGGTCGAGCATCTGGTGACCGAACTCGTGACCGGCATCGACATCGTGCAGATGCAGATTCGCATCGCCGCGGGTGAAAAGCTGCCGTTCACGCAGCGCAGCATCCAGACTCGCGGACACGCGATCGAGTGCCGGATCAACGCCGAAGATCCGTACAAGTTCACGCCCTCGCCGGGCCGCATCACGATGTGGCACCCTCCCGGCGGTCCGGGCGTGCGCGTCGACTCGCATGCCTACACTAACTACTTTGTACCGCCGAACTACGACTCGATGATCGGCAAGATCATCGTCCACGGCGACACCCGCGACCAGGCGCTGGCGCGGATGCGCATCGCGCTGTCCGAGACGGTGGTCGAAGGCATCCTCACCAACATCCCGCTGCATCGCGAGCTGATGGTCGACGCCAAGTTCATCGAGGGCGGGACCAACATCCACTACTTGGAAGGCTGGCTGACCCAGCACAAGCGCTGAAGCGCGAGACTCATGGTCGAACTGCTGCTGCTGGCGCCGCAAGACTGTGTCGAAGAGGTATCCGACGCATTGATCGACGAGCTCGAAGCCTTATCGGTCTCGATCGACGACGCGGATGCCGACACGGCGGCCGAACACGCCGTGTTTGGCGAGCCTGGCATGCACGCTGCGCGCGCCGGTTGGAAGCGCTCGGTGCTGCGTGCGTTGTTCGCGGAAGAGGCCATTGCCACCGAGGCTGCAACGGCACTGCTGGCGCAGGCCTGGGCACGCGACGTGCGCGTGCAGGCCCTGCAGCACGTCGAGGAACAGGACTGGGTTCGGTTGACGCAGTCGCAGTTTGGGCCGGTGCCGATCACTCCCGACTTCTGGATCGTTCCGACTTGGCACGAACCGCCCGAGGAGGCGGCGCGAGTGATCCGGCTCGACCCGGGGCTCGCTTTCGGTACCGGGACCCACCCGACGACTCGCATGTGCCTGCGCTGGACGGCGCAGCAGGCACCGAGCCGTGCCGGGCGATGGGCCCGGGTACTCGACTACGGTTGTGGCTCCGGGATTCTCGCGATCGGCGCGATGCTGCACGGCGCAACCCATGTCGACGCTGTAGACATCGATCCCGCAGCGGTCGAGTCAACCCGAAGCAACGCCCGCGACAACAACGTGACGTTGACCGCGGGCCTGCCGGATCTGGCAAACGGCACTTACGGACTCGTCTTCGCCAACATTCTCGCGACGCCCCTGAAGCTGCTCGCGCCGCTGCTTTGCGGGCATGTCGGCGCCGACGGGGACCTCGTGCTGGCGGGAATTCTGCAACGCCAGGCGGACGAATTGAAGGCCGCCTACGCGCCGTGGTTGACACTCGAGATCATCGACAGCGACGACGGATGGATTCTGATGACCGCTCGTCGGCCGGCTTGAGTGGGCAGCGGTCGACCGAACGATGAGTCTGGCCACACGATGCACCGTTTGCGGCACCGCTTTCAGGGTGGTTCAAGACCAACTCAAGGTCTCGGAAGGATGGGTGCGTTGCGGCCGCTGCAATGAGGTTTTCAGTGCGCTCGAGAGCCTGTTTGATCTGGACCAGGACATGCCGCAGGATGGGTC
>JANMAW010000016.1:0-3082 GCA_031360005.1 Rhizobacter sp. | reverse complement strand
CCTGCCGAGGTCGACGAGCCCGTCTTCCTGGACGTCGAGGTAAGTGACCTCGAAACCCTGCCGCTCCAGTTCGCGCATCGTGTCAAGCACGGCCTTGTGCTCGGTCTTCAGCGTGATCAGATGCTTGCCGCGTGTCTTGTAAAACTGCGCCGCGCCCTTCAGCGCGAGGTTGATCGACTCGGTGGCGCCCGATGTCCAGACAATCTCGCGCGGGTCGGCGCCTACCAGTGCCGCCACCTGATCGCGCGCCTTCTCGACCGCGGCCTCGGCCTCCCAGCCCCATGCATGGCTGCGAGACGCCGGATTGCCGAAGTGCTCGCGCAGCCACGGGATCATCGCGTCGACGACGCGCTGGTCCACCGGCGTGGTGGCGCCGTAATCCATGTAGATCGGGAAGTGCGGGGTCATGTCCATGCGATACACGCCACGGCCGATGGCCGTGACCGCAAGATTTACTTCGTGAAGGCAGCGGAACCGAGGGCAAACACCGAATTCGGCGCGGTGATCTTGATCGGCTTCACGACCGGCTGCGTCGAGATCGCACGTTTGACCGGGTGCTCTTCGATCGACACGCCCTTGGCGAGTTGCTCGTCGACAAGCTTGCGCAGCGAGACCGAATCCAGGAATTCGATCATTTTCGAGTTCAGGCTCGCCCACAGGTCGTGCGTCATGCAGCGGCCGGCGTCTTCGCCCATGCAGTTTTCCTTGCCGGCACAACCGGTAGCGTCGATCGGCTCATCGACCGCGACGATGATGTCGGCCACGGTGATTTCGGCGGCCTTGCGTCCCAGCGAGTAGCCGCCGCCCGGACCGCGCGTGCTTTCCACCAATTGGTGGCGCCTCAACTTGCCGAACAGCTGTTCGAGGTACGACAGCGAAATCTGCTGCCGGCCGCTGATCGCAGCCAAGGCCACGGGGCCCGTGTGTTCGCGCAGCGCGAGATCGATCATGGCAGTGACCGCGAAACGGCCCTTGGTGGTCAGACGCATTGAGTTTCTCCTAAAGCCGGTGTCGGCAATTCAGCTGCAGAATGGCAGCTCCAGCGCACCGACAAGCTCAAGATCAGCGGGTTAACCCTGCTTATCCCGAGTAGATTCGTCAAGTATAGCCGAAGCCGACAAATTCGGTCGAGATTGGCCCGGGAAGTTCCCTTGCGTCACGAGGAAGTTGGATTCCTGCTTGCGCTCGCCGGGGTCAGCCGCTGCCACGCGCCGAGGTCAGCGCGACGACGTTGTCGGTGCCCGGCGCTCCGAACGCCTGCTCGCGCAGGTGGGCCAGTTGGTCGCGCACCCGCGCGGCCTTCTCGAACTCCAGATTGCGGGCGTGGTCGAGCATCTGCCTTTCGAGCTGCTTGATGCGCTTGCCCAGATCCTTCTCGCTCAACGCCTCGACGGCCGCCGCCTCGTTCAGAGCCTTGTCCTTCGCGCTCTTTTCGCTGTAGACGCCGTCGATCAGATCGCGAACCTTCTTCACCACGCTGCGCGGCGTGATGCCCATTTTCTCGTTGTGCAGAACCTGTCTGGCACGGCGGCGCTCGGTCTCGTCGATCGCCTTGCGCATCGATTCGGTGACCTTGTCGGCATACAGGATCGCGCGGCCGTTCAGGTTGCGCGCGGCGCGTCCGATGGTCTGGATCAGGCTGCGTTCGGAGCGCAGGAATCCCTCCTTGTCGGCATCGAGAATCGCCACCAGCGAAACCTCGGGGATGTCGAGCCCCTCGCGCAGAAGGTTGATGCCCACCAGCACGTCGAAGGCGCCCAGCCGCAGGTCGCGCAGGATCTCGACGCGCTCCACCGTGTCGATGTCGCTGTGCAGGTAACGCACCTTGACGCCGTTGTCGCTCAGGTAATCGGTGAGCTGCTCTGCCATGCGCTTGGTCAGCGTGGTGATCAGCACGCGCTCGCTGATCTCGACCCGTTCCCGGATTTCCTGCAGCACGTCGTCGACCTGGTTCGTCGCGGGCCGCACCTCGACCGGGGGATCGACCAGCCCGGTGGGCCGAACCAATTGCTCGACGACCTGCCCCGAGGTCTGCTGCTCGTATGCCGCCGGCGTGGCCGAGACGTACATCACCTGGCGCATCTTCTTCTCGAACTCCTCGAACTTCAGCGGCCGGTTGTCGAGCGCGCTCGGCAGCCGGAACCCGTAGTCGACCAGCGTCGTCTTGCGCGCCCGGTCGCCGTTGTACATGCCGCCGAACTGGCCGATCAGCACATGCGATTCATCGAGGAACATCAGCGCATCGGCCGGCAAGTAGTCGACCAGCGTCGGCGGCGGATCGCCGGGCATCGCGCCGGACAGGTGGCGCGTGTAGTTCTCGATGCCCTTGCAGTGGCCGACCTCCTGCAGCATCTCCAGATCGAAGCGGGTGCGCTGCTCCAGGCGTTGCGCTTCGACCAGCTTGCCCGCCGCGACAAACTCGGCCAGGCGGTCGCGCAGCTCGTCCTTGATCGTCGCGATCGCATCGACGACGCGCCCGCGCGGCGTCACGTAATGGCTCGCGGGGTAGACGACGAAGCGCGGCACCTTCTGCCGGACGCGCCCGGTCAGCGGATCGAAGAGCGACAGCGTCTCGATTTCGTCGTCGAAAAGCTCGATCCGGATCGCCAGCTCGGAATGCTCGGCCGGGAACACATCGACGGTTTCGCCGCGCACACGAAAGCTGCCGCGCGAAAAATCGGTCTCGCTGCGCGTGTACTGCATGCGCACGAGATGCGCGATCAGGTCGCGCTGCGTCAGCTTCGACGTCACACGCAGGATCAGGCGCATCTCGGTGTAGTCGGCCGGCGCGCCGATGCCGTAGATCGCCGAGACGCTCGCGACGATCACCACGTCGCGCCGCTCCAGCAGGCTCTTCGTGGCGGACAGGCGCATCTGCTCGATGTGTTCGTTGATCGAGCTGTCCTTTTCGATGAACAGGTCGCGCTGCGGCACGTAGGCTTCGGGCTGGTAGTAGTCGTAGTAGCTGACGAAGTACTCGACCGCGTTCTTCGGGAAGAACTCGCGGAACTCGCTGTACAGCTGCGCGGCCAGGGTCTTGTTGGGCGCGAAGACGATCGCCGGGCGACCCATCTGCGCGATC
>JANMAW010000127.1:0-1585 GCA_031360005.1 Rhizobacter sp. | reverse complement strand
TGCTCAAATTCGGGAAGCGGTCGATCACGTCGACCGGCGTCATCTCGTCGCCGAACTCGCCGGATTGCTGCGCCTTCAACGCCTTCAGGTGCGACTGCAGCGCGAACTCGTCCTGCGCCTCGCGCGAAACCTTCCACCGCGTTGCGACGTTTTCAGCCGTGATGCCCATGCCGTACGCGATGCCGATGTTCTCGTCGCGCTCGAACACGCGCGGGTTGAACGAAGGCTTGTTGCCCCCCATCGGCACCAGGCTCATCGACTCGGCGCCGCCGGCGATCATCACGTCGGCCTCGCCGACGCGGATGCGGTCGGCTGCCATCTGGATCGCCGACAGCCCCGAGGCGCAGAAGCGGTTCACCGTGATGCCGCCGACCGAGTTCGGCAGGCCGGCGAGCGCGACCGCGACGCGCGCCATGTTCATGCCCTGCTCGCCTTCGGGGAACGAGCAGCCGATCACCGCGTCCTGGATCGCTTTCGGATCGAGCGTCGGCACCTGGCGCAGCGCACTCTGGATCGCCAGCACCAGCAGGTCGTCGGAGCGGGTGTTGCGGAAGTACCCGCGGCCTGACTTGCCGATCGGCGTGCGGGTCGCGGCGACGATGTAGGCGTCTTGCACTGGCTTGCTCATGCTTATCTGCTCCGGTCAGTTGCGCACGGGCTTGCCGGTCTGCAGCATTCCCATGATTCGTTCCTGGGTCTTCGGGTGGTCGAGCAACCCGCAGAAGTGCCTGCGCTCGAGCGCCATCAGGTACTCCTCGCTGACCATCGATCCGGCATCGACATCGCCGCCGCAGACCACGTCGGCGATCAGCGCCGAGATGTGGAAATCGTGCGCGCTGATGAAGCCGCCGTCGCGCATGTTGGCGAGCTGCGCCTTGATCGTCGCGATCGCGTTGCGGCCGGCAACCGGGAACAGCGCCCTGGCCGGCGCGCGATAGCCGGATTCGAACATCGCTTTGGCCTGCTGCGTGGCTACGTACAGCAGCTCGTCCTTGTTCGGCACGATCAGGTCGCTCCGCAGCAGGTAACCCAACTTGCGGGATTCGATCGCACTGGTGCCGACCTTCGCCATCGCGGCGTTCGTGAAGCCATCCGACAGGAACTTGAAGATGTCGGCGTTCGCGTTGCCGGCTGCCGACATCTCGGCGGCGCGGCGCGCGATGTAGGTCAGGCCGCCGCCGCCGGGGATCAGCCCGACACCGACCTCCACCAGGCCCATGTAGCTTTCCATCGCCGCGACGCGCTTCGCGGAATAGACCGCGAGCTCGCAGCCGCCGCCGAGTGCGATGCCGCGAATCGCAGACACCACCGGCACGCTGGCATAGCGGATGCGCAGCATCGAGTCCTGCAGCTTCTTCTCCTCGGCGAGGATGCCCTTGCCGCCGCTCTTCATGAACACCGGCATCATCGACTCGAGATTCGCACCGGCCGAGAACACGTCGTCGGGCGACCAGATCACCAGGCCCTTGTACTTGCGCTCGGCGATCTCGACAGCCTTCAGCAAGCCTTCGGTCACGCCTTGGCTGATCAGATGCAGCTTGGCAGTGATGCTGGCGATCAGCACCTCGCCGTCGAGCGTCCAGAC
>JANMAW010000086.1:0-4808 GCA_031360005.1 Rhizobacter sp. | reverse complement strand
GAGCCGGGCCAGATCATCAACGCGCCGAAACAGATGCCGACCGCAATGCAGGCACGGATCAGCCGGTCGCGCAACTCGATCAGGTGCGAGACGAACGGCTGTTCGGTGCCTGCCAGCTCGTCAGGCTTCTCGTCATGACTGCCCATGCCGGATCAGGCCGGCGACGAGCCGGACGAGAGGCGCGGTGGCCGGAAGCGCGCTACCCGCGCCGCACCCGACTGCGCCTTCACGCGAACCCCGGCGCGCTGCTTGTACCACTGCGGCGTGGCGCCGCGCTTGAGCCGCCAGTTCTTCTTCGGATGCTTGTATTCGGGCGGGCGCGGCGCCCAGCCTTCGTGCTGGACGCTGGCGGCCGGCTGGGCGCCGTCACTCCACGACTTTTCGAGCTGGGCGCCGGTCTGGTGGATCTCGTTCGACACGGTCTGCTCGACGTTGCGCGCCGCATCCTCGAACTCGGTCTTCATCTTCTTGAGCTCTTCGAGCTCGATCGAGCGATTCACCTCGGCTTTCACATCGGCGACATAGCGCTGCGCCTTGCCGATCAGATGGCCTACGGTACGCGCCACGCGCGGCAACTTCTCGGGGCCGATCACGATCAGTGCGACCGCGCCGATCAGCGCGATCTTGTCGAAGCCGAAGTCGATCATGCCGTGGTGCGTGCTCGAGACCGGCACTCACACTTGCCCGGACCCGCACCGATCAAGATTTGGTCTTTGCTTCAACATCGACGGTATTCGGATCGCTCGCCTTGCTGGTGTTGACTTGCGCCGGCGGCGTGGCCGCGTCGGCGGAAGCTCCGCCGTCCTTCACGCCGTCCTTGAAGCCCTTGACCGCGCCGCCGAGGTCGCTGCCGATGTTCTTCAGCTTTTTGGTGCCGAACACCAGTACCACGATGAGCAACACCACGAGCCAGTGCCAGATGCTGAAAGAACCCATGACATTTCTCCAAACGACAATCGAGGAATTCTAGGGTACAGGTAATCCCGGGCGAGCGCCGGGTCGCCCCAAAGCCGCCCGGGCTCCCCCAGGGGAAGGCGCCGGAGGAGCCCAGGGGTCGTTATCTCACCCCTTGAGCCATGGGCGCGGCCCGCCCATCACGTGCATGTGCACATGCTGAACTTCCTGGCGGCCGTCTTCGCCGGTATTGATCAGCGTGCGAAAGCCGTTCGTCACGCCCAGGTCGCGCATCAACTTCGGCGCCATCGCAAGCATCCGGCCGAGCAGCGGCGCGTGCCGGTCCTCGAGCTCGTACATCGTCGCGACGTGCTCTTTCGGGATCAGCAGCACATGCACCGGCGCCCAGGGCGCGATGTCGTGGAAGACGACGAGCTCGGCGTCCTCGAAGACCTTGCGGCTGGGGATCCGGCCGGAAGCGATCTTGCAGAAAATGCAGTTCGGATCGACGCTCATCGCGAACACTCCATCATCAGGCCGGCATCACCGGCTTGCCCTCGTTGAGCTTGAGCCAACCCTTGATGACGCGGTAGATCGCCCAGACCCACGCCGCGAACAGCACGAAGAAGCCGACCACCAGCCAGATCGTCGCGACGCCGACGACACTCCAGAGCAGGCCCCACCAGAAGGTGCGAATCTGCCAGTCGAAGTGGCTGTCGTAGACCGTGCCCCTGGCGTCATCGCGCTTCACGTAATTGATGACGATGCCGACGATCGCCGTCACGCCCCACAAAAAGCTCAGCGCCTGCAGTGCGTAGACCACCATCGTGATGGTCTTCAGGCTGGCGAGTTCCTCGGCCGTCTTGCCGGCCGGGGTCGGGATGCTGTTGACGATGTCGCTCATGGCTTGTCCTCCTGTTCGCGCAATTGCGCTTTCCTTGATGCAAATTCCTCCAGGCCCGAGAGCCCCTCGCGGCGCTCCAGTTCAGCAATCACATCGGCCGGCGTCAGGCCATGGGCACTTAGAGCGAGCATGCAGTGAAACCACAGGTCGGCGACTTCGCCGACGATCTTCGATCGCTCGCCGTCCTTGCAGGCCATCACGACCTCGGTGGCCTCTTCGCCGATCTTCTTCAGGATTGCGTCGTGTCCCTTGTGGAACAGGCGCGCGACATAGCTCTTGTCCGGGTCGCCGGCCTTGCGCGTTTCGATCACGCGGGCGAGGCGCGCGAGGGTGTCGTCGGTGTTCATCGGATCGCCCTGCCCCAGTGCGCCCGGGCCCCTCCGACGGGACGTGATCCCTTTGGGGTCGGCCCGGCAGCGCTCATTTATAGATCTGCGCCGGGTCTTTCAAGACCGGCTCGACGGTTTTCCATTCGCCGTCCTTCAGCACCTGGAAGAAGCAGGAATGCCGGCCGGTGTGGCAGGCGATGCCGGGCTGATCGGCGTCGTGGCCGAGTTGCTCGACCTTCAGCAGCACGACGTCGTTGTCGCAATCGAGGCGCAGCTCATGCACCTTCTGGACGTGGCCGCTCTCCTCGCCCTTGTGCCACAGCTGCTGCCGCGAACGACTGAAGTAGACGGCCTCGCCGAGGTCGGCGGTGCGCTGCAGCGCCTCGCGGTTCATGAAGGCGAACATCAGCACATCGTTGCTGCCGACCTCCTGCGCAATCGCCGGGACCATGCCTTGCGCATCCCATTTCACGTCGTCGAGCCAGCTCATGGCGGCAGTGTAGCGGCGGCCTCTTGATGCGTCGCACCGGCAAACCCCCTCTCCTGGGCAAACCATTGCAGCACCGGAATCGTGCCCGGCAGCACCGGAGCCATCTGCACCGGCAGCGACTGCCAGGCCATCGCCTGGCCCTCGCGCATCTCGAACGCGCCGTGCCACTCGAAGACCTTGCAAAAATGCAGCCGGACCCGCGCGTGCGGGTAGTCCATCAGCTCGATCTTCCAGCGGTGCGCGAGGCCGATCTCGATGCCGAGTTCTTCGTGCAGTTCGCGCGCGAGCGCGCGCTCGACCGACTCGCCGGCTTCGAGCTTGCCGCCGGGGAATTCCCAGTGGCCCGCGAAGACCTTGCCCGCCGGCCGCGACGTGAGGAGGAACTCGCCGTGCGCGTTGATCAGCACGCCCACCGCGACGTCCACCGGACGGCGCGATTCCGAACCCTCGACGTCGACCGGGCGGCGGGATTCCGAACCCTCGTCGTCGACCGCGCGGCGCGAGTCCAAACTCTGGTCGTCGACGGCGCGGCGCGAGTCCGACCCTTCGATGTCGCTCGCAAAGCGCTCGGTTGCGGCGCTCACGCGTGATGCCTTCCGCTGTAGTCCTTCGCGAACTGGAACGCCACCCGCCCCGAGCGCGAGCCGCGCTCGAGCGCCCAGACCAGGCTCTCCTGGCGCGCCGCGGCGATCGCGGCCTCGTCGACCTTGAAGCCGCGCAGCCACTGCGCGACGATCGCCAGGTACTCGTCCTGGCTGAACGGGTAGAAGCTGACCCACAGCCCGAAACGCTCACTGAGCGAGATCTTCTCTTCGACCACCTCGCCGGGGTGCACCTCGCCGTTTTCGAGGTGCTGGTAGCTGAGGTTCTCCTTCATGTACTCAGGCAGCAGGTGGCGCCGGTTGCTGGTCGCATAGATCAGCACGTTGTCGGAAGCCTGTGACACCGAGCCGTCGAGGATCGACTTGAGCGCCTTGTAGCCCGGCTCGCCCTCGTCGAAGCTGAGGTCGTCGCAGAAGACGATGAAGCGCTCGCGCCGCTCGGCGACCAGATCGACGATGTCGGGCAGGTCGATCAGGTCGGTCTTGTCGACCTCGATCAGCCGCAATCCCTGGTCGGCGAACTCGTTCAGGCAGGCCTTGATCAGCGAACTCTTGCCGGTACCACGCGCGCCGGTCAGCAGCACATTGTTGGCACCGAAACCGGCGACGAACTGCCGGGTATTGCGCAGCAGCCTCTCCTTCTGCGGCTCGACCTCGACCAGCGCATCGAGCCGGATCGGCGCGACATGCCGCACCGGTTCGATCCGCCCCGATCCGCCGCGCCGGCGGTAGCGAAACGCGATCGACGCGCCCCAGTCGGGATCGGTCAACGCATGCGGCAGCACCGCCTCGAGCCGGGCGAGCAGCGCCTCGGCGCGGGCGATCAGATGCAGCAGCGGGTCGGGTGGCGTGGCCATGGGGGACGAAACGCGGGCTGCGGACGCAGCGAAACGGCAGTGTAGCGGCGGGCGATTCAACGCCGATGCGGCGCCGGCTGCAACTCGAATACCCGGTCCGCGCCCGAGGCAAACACGCGCTCGCCGGGGCGCGCGCGAATCGGATGCATGCCGGTGAAGGCGCCGAACGCCGGCAACACGCCCACCTGGTCGGAGAACCAGAAGCACGGCAGTCGGTGCCAGTCGTTCGCGCGGGCGCCGACGCTGACGCACGGGTGCAGATGCCCCGCCAACACGAACGCCCCGGTCCTCGGTCGCGGGTGGTGGCACAAGGCCAGACCGCGGTGCATCAGCGGCTGGTCGACGGCCTGGATGCCGAGCCGGGCCGGCGGATCACCGGCGCGATCGTCGTGATTGCCGCGCACCAGCGTCAGTTCCAGTGCACTGTGCAGCTCGCGCCAGCGCGTCACCGCCGCCAGCGTACGCGGTGCCAGCGAGCGCACCGAGTGCAGAAAGTCGCCGAGGAAGACGATGCGCTCGACATCGAGACGCCGCACCAGGCCGGACAGCAGCGCGAGGGTTTCATCGGTGGTACCCGCCGGCACCGGCACGCCGAGGCGGCGAAAACTCACCGCCTTGCCGATGTGCGCGTCGGCCACCAGCAGCGTGGCCGACTCCGGGAGGAACACCGCCTTCTCGGGCAGCAAGGTCAGCGACTGGCCACCGACATCGAGCGTGACGCTGGACATCGCA
>JANMAW010000050.1:0-1871 GCA_031360005.1 Rhizobacter sp. | reverse complement strand
GGCGAACCCGGCGGCATGGCGCGCCGGCTGATCGATTGCAAGCGGCAGCGCGCCCCGGCCGATGTGGCGCGCGCATTGCACCTGCGCGCGAGCGACCCGGTGATCCGCGTCAGGCGCCTGCTGTCGTTCCGCGCCACGCCGGTCGTGCTCGACGACATCTGGCTCCCCGCCAGCCTGTTCAAAGGCCTGACCGCAGTGCGGCTCGCCGCGCATCGCGGGCCGATGTACGGCATGTTCGAGGCGGAGTTTGGCGTGCGCATGATCCGCGCCGAAGAAAAGATCCGCGCTGTCGCGGCCGATGCGGCAAGTGCCGCGTTCCTGGCAGTGGCTGACGGCGCGCCGCTGTTGAGCGTCGAGCGGCTGTCGATGACCTATGGCGACAAGCCGGTGGAGTTGCGTCGCGGCCTGTACAGCACCGAGTCACATTACTATCGCAACGAATTGAGTTGAGGGGCATCGAGCCGTTGGATCGAATGAATCGCCGGTCCGGCCCGCGAACTCTGCTGCATTGCAATAAACTCGTTTGGTTACGCGACGGTTTCGTCGGATCAGAACAAAGTTGGTGAACGAGGCTGCTTCAATGGCGAACACTGCGAAACAACGACCCGGCGAGAACATGCGGCTGATCGATGCTCTCGGCTACCGGTTGCCGCTGGCTGGCCTGGTGTCGATCCTGCACCGGGTCAGCGGCCTCGTGATGTTCGTGCTGATGCCGTTCATCATCTGGATGTTCGACACCAGCGTCAGTTCCGAAATCTCCTACAGCGAGTTCACGTCGGTGTTCGTCGCGGGCACCGGCGTGCTGCCCGGCTGGTTCTTCAAGCTCGTCGCGCTGGCGCTGATCTGGGCCTACCTGCACCACCTGATCGCCGGGCTGCGTCACCTGTGGATGGATGCCACGCACGCGGTCTCGCTCGAGTTCGGGCGCCAGTCGGCGGTGGTCACGCTCGTCGTCAGCCTGGCGCTCACGTTTGCGCTCGCGTTGAAACTGTTCTCCTTCTGAGGCGACTGCCCATGGCACAGAATTTCGGTTCCACCCGCATCGTCGTCGGTGCGCACTACGGCTTGCGCGACTGGCTCTCGCAGCGCGTGACCGCGGCGTTGATGGCGCTGTTCACGCTCGCCGTCATCGTGCAGGTGCTGCTGCCCGGCGCGATGGGCTACGACAAATGGGCCGGCATCTTCGCGCGCCAGTGGATGAAGGTGCTGACCTTCGTCGTGATCGTGTCGTTGCTCGTCCACGTCTGGGTCGGGATGCGCGACATCCTGATGGATTACGTCAAGGCCGTCGGCACACGTTTGACGTTGCAGGTGGCGACGATCGTCTGGCTGGTCGGCTGTGCCGGCTGGGCGATCCAGGTTCTTTGGAGACTTTGACAATGCAAGCGGCCAATCCCCAAGTGATGCCTCGGATGTCGGCCGGCACGGCTTCGTTGACGCGGCGCAGGTTCGACGTGGTGATCGTCGGCGCCGGCGGCTCGGGGATGCGCGCGTCGCTGCAACTTTCGCTCGCCGGCCTCAACGTCGCGGTGCTGTCGAAAGTGTTCCCGACGCGCTCGCACACGGTGGCAGCGCAGGGCGGCATCGGTGCCTCGCTCGGCAACATGAGCGAGGACAACTGGCACTACCACTTCTACGACACCGTCAAGGGCTCCGACTGGCTCGGCGACCAGGACGCGATCGAGTACATGTGCCGCGAGGCGCCCAGGGTCGTCTACGAGCTCGAACACTTCGGCATGCCGTTCGACCGCAATCCCGACGGCACGATCTACCAGCGCCCGTTCGGCGGCCACACCGCCAATTACGGCGAGAAGCCGGTGCAGCGCGCCTGCGCCGCGGCCGACCGCACCGGCCATGCGATGCTGCACACG
>JANMAW010000017.1:0-6850 GCA_031360005.1 Rhizobacter sp. | reverse complement strand
CGCCTCGTCACCCAAGGCTCGATCGAAGACCGCATCGTGCGCCTGCACCGCAGCAAGCGCGAACTGGCCGAGGGCATTCTGAGCGGGCAGGATGGTGGGGCGGTGATGGATGCGGGGGCGTTGCTGGCGTTGTTGCGGGGGGATGGCGGGGCGGGCTGACTCTCGACCACAAGTGCGTTCAATGGCATGAGATTGGGAAGCCCCTTTCGACCCATTGCAGACTCCGGGGTGAGTAGAAAGCGGACCTTGCTTTGGGGTTGTTTGACGAGGAGGCTCGTCCAAGTGCCTACGGTGAACCCACAACGTACGATTTTCCGCCGCCTGTGAGTTCATCTCGCGCTGTTCGTCCCCGCATTACAGTGCTTTTGCGTAGGCCGCGATGAACACCCGCACCGCCTCCCGAAGCAACGCTTTGTTCTCTCGCGCGTCGGGCATATCGAGCATCAGCAGTCCGCGGATGTGGCCATCGCCGAGGAACATGGCCAGGAACAGGTCCGCCGCCTGGCGCGGGTGCCGTATGTGCAGCGTGCCCCGCGCATCGGCACGGCGCAGATAGGCCGCCAGGTCGCCGATCAGCCTGTCGGCCCCCTGCCTGTAAAAGGCCCGGCACGCCTCCGGCCGCGCGCCGGCGGCGCCATATACAGAGCGAAACTGGCCCAGCACCTCCTCCTCGCGCGCCAGCGTCAGGAACTGCTCTCCAACGGCCAGCAGCGCCTTCTGAGGCTGCGTCGGGTCCAGCGCTTCGACGCCGGCGAGCCCGCCCATCACGCGGTCGGTGCGATCGCGAATCACCGCCTCGAATAGCCCTTCCTTCGAAGCGAAGTGGCTGTAGATGGTCATCTTCGAGACGCCGGCGTCGGCAGCAATCGCATCGACGCTGGCCCGCTCGAAACCGTGCGCATTGAAGTGGCTATGCGCCGCTTCCACGATGCGCCGCAAGCGCTCGGGGTCGCGCGGCCGGCCGCGACGCGGCTGGGGCGCGACATCGTCCTCGGTGTTTGGCATTGGCTACTTTATGTACTTGACAGTCCAGTATAGCCCACTACAATTAGTGGACCAGAACGTACAGTATATGAAACCACCAATCCCGCCTACCCGACTGGCCCGCATCGTCCCCGCCGCCGCGGCGCTGGCGATCCTGTCGGCCTGCTCGTTGCCACCGGTGCAGCCCCCAGCGCCTTCGGTGCCGCTGCCGGTCGCATTCGCGCAGGCCGGGCCGGCAGCTGCTGCCGCCCAGACCTTTGATGACGCCTGGTGGGCCGGCTACGGCGATGCGACGCTGACGGCGCTGGTCGAGGAGGCCTTGACCGCCAACCAGGACGTGGCGATCGCGCTGCAACGCGTCGCTCAGGCCCGCGCGGGCCGCGATGCCGAGGGTTCTCGTCTGTGGCCCACGGTCGGCGTGCAGGCGTCCGCCTCGCGCAGCGACAGTGGACTGCCCGCGCCGGTCAAGCAGGGCATGCCGGACACACGTGCGCTGCGTACCGGCGTCGACGTGGCCTGGGAGATCGACCTTGCCGGTGGAGTGCGTGCGGCGCACAACGCGGCGCAGGCCGATGCCGCCGCCGCAGCGGCCGGTGTGGAAGGAGTACGGCTGCTCGTGGCCAGCGAGGTGGCGCGGCAGTACTTCGTGCTGCGTGGCGCCGAGAAGCGGCTGCGCATCGTGCACGCGCTGGCGGCGTCCCAACGCGAGACCGCCGCCCGGGTGGAAAGCCGGCTGCGCGAAGGCCACGCCAGCGCCTTCGACCTGGACCGCGCACGCGCCGAGGCCGACGCACTCGACGCGCAGGTGCCGCCGTTGCGCACGCTGGCAGGCGTCTCCCAGACGCGGCTCGCGGTGCTGCTCGGCCGCAGCCCGTCGAGGCGCGTCGTCGACGAGAACGCCGGCTTTGCATGGCCCGCAGCACGCGAGATCGGCACCGGCCAGCCGAGCGAACTGCTGCGGCGCCGGCCCGACCTGATGGCTGCCGAGGCGCGCGTGGCGGCCGAGACGCTGCGCAGCGCCGAGGCGCGCGCCCAATGGTGGCCCAAGCTCTTCCTGAGCGCCTTGTTCGGCCGCCAGGACCTGCGCCTGAACGCGCTCGATCTCGCGCCGGTGCACTTCTCGAACGTCGCGCTGGCCTTCGCCGCGCCGATCTTCAACGCCGGCCGCATCGACGCCGGCATCCGCGCGCAATCGGCGCGGGGCGAGGAGGCGCTGCTGGCCTGGCAGAAGTCGGTGCTGGTCGCCGTGCAGGAGGTCGAAGACAGCCTGCTCGTGCGCACGGAGGAGTCCCACCGTCACGCCGCGCTCGAACGCACCGTCGACCACCGCCGCCGCTCGCTGCAGCGCGCCAGTTCGCTGCACCACGAAGGTCAGGTCGATCTGCTGGTGCTGCTCGACGTGCAGCGCTCGGTCTTCGCCAGCGAACTCGCCCTGTCGGACAGCGACCTTCAACAGGTGCTGGCCGACGTGCAGCTCTACAAAGCACTGGGCGGTGGACTCGCCCCGGCCCAGGCCGGCGCCAACACAACTCCTCTTGCCGCAAGGACACCCCAGTGAACAGGACCCTTTCCGCCGTATCGCTCGCCACTGTTGCCGCCGCCAGCGCGCTGCTGGCCGGCTGCAGCGAACCGCCCGCCCCCACCGCCGTCGTCAAGCCGGTCTTCGTGACCACCGTGACGCAGGCCTCATCCGCGCAGATCCGCACGTTCAACTCGGTCGTCCGGGCCCGTGTCGAGACCGACCTGGGATTCCGCACAGGCGGCAAGGTGGTCGAGCGGCTGGTCGACGTGGGCGACGTCGTGAAAGCCGGCCAGGTGCTGGCGCGGCTCGATCCGACCGACCTTCGGCTGGCCGTGAGCGCCGCCGCCGACCAGGTGCAGGCGGCATCCGTGGACGCGCAGCAAGCCGCGTCCGACGAGGCGCGCTTGCGGCGGCTGCTGGCCGATGGCTCGGTGGGCGCTGCCGACCACGAGCGCCAGAAGGCGCGCGCCGACGCTGCCGCGGCCCGGCTCGAGCAGGCGCGCCGCCAGCTCGACTTGGCGCGCAATCGGGACGGCTACACCACGCTCGTGGCGCCGTATGCCGGCGTGATCACCGCGCTGCGCTTCGAGCGTGGCCAGGTGGTGGCCGAAGGCCAGCCGGTGCTGTCGCTGGCCCGAGAAGGCGAGCGTGAGATCGTCGCCGACCTTCCGGAGGACTGGGTGGGCCGTGTGCGCACTCTCGCGGCGACGGCCACGCCTTGGCAGAACGCCAACTCGCCGCTGCGGCTGGCGCTGCGTGAGCTCTCGCCACTCGCCAGCGCGCAGGGCCGGACCTTTCGCGTGCGCTACGCCGCAGCCCCGGAATCGCGCGCCGAGGTCGCCGCGCTGCCGCTGGGCAGCACGATGCAGCTGAACCTCGCGGGCCCGTCCACCGGGCCGGCGGCCATGGTTCTGCCGGTCACCGCGCTGGTGAAGGGCAGCGGATCGGCAGGCGTCTGGGTGCTCGACGCCAAGGGGTCGCGCCTGGTCTTCCAACCGGTCCAGGTAGTGGAGATGGGCGACGCCTCGGTGCACGTCACCGGCCTGACCGCCGGCAGCCGTGTCGTCAGCGTCGGTGCACAGAAGCTCGATGCCGGCATCACCGTGCGCGCCATCGAACGCGCGCCCGAAGCCGAGCCCGCGCGCGTCGTGAAGAGCAGCTCATGAAGCGCTTCAACCTCTCGGAATGGGCCGTCACGCACCGGCCCATGGTGTTGTTCCTGATCATCGTGACGCTGATCGTCGGTGCCTTCTCATTCAGCCGCCTCGGCCGCTTGGAGGACCCGAACTTCGACGTGCCGCAGATGACGGCAATCGTCGTGTGGCCAGGCGCCACCGCGCAGGACGTGCAGGACCAGGTGCTCAACCGCATCGAGCGCCGGCTGCAGGAGCTGGATCACTTCGAGTACGTGCGCACGTTCTCGCGCCAGGGCTACGGCGGCATCACGCTGTGGATGAAGGGCGGTAGCAGCAAGGCAGAGCTGGACAACGCCTGGTACCAGGCGCGCAAGAAGATCGGGGACGTGCGCCAGGAATTCCCCGACGGCGTGCGCGGTCCCTTCTTCAACGACGAGTACAACGACCGCTACAGCGTGCTCTACGCGTTGAGCGCGCCCGAGCTGTCGATGGCCGAGCTGCTGAAGGTCACCGAAGACGTGAAGCGGCGAATCCAGAGTGTCGACGGTGCCGCCAAGGTCGACGTGCTGGGCAAGCAGGCGGAGCGCGTCTACGTCGAGCTGTCGACGCAGCGGCTTGCCTCGCTCGGCATTGCGCCGACCGCGGTCTTCGAGGCGCTGGCGCGGCAGAACCTGGTGGCCCCGGCAGGCTCGACCGATGCCACACACGACCGCGTCCGGGTGCGTGTGGACGGAGGGCTGCGCAGCGCCGCGGACGTCGCCAACGTGACGCTGGAGGTGGGCGGCCAACTGCTGCGGCTGGCGGACATCGCGACCGTGCGCACCGGCTACGAAGATCCGCCGAGCATGACCATCCGCCACAACGGCGTGCCGGTGCTGGCCATCGGCGTGACGATGCAGGCCAACGGCAACGTGCTGGACTTCGGGCGCGCGCTCGAGCAGCGGCTGGCCCAGCTGCGGCAGGAGCTGCCGGCGGGCGTGGAGATCCAGCAGTACGCCGACCAGCCGGGCGTGGTGGCGGAGTCGGTCTGGGAGTTCGAGCGCTCGTTCCTCGAGGCGCTGGCGATCGTGCTGGCCGTGTCCTTTCTGTTCCTCGGCTGGCGCACCGGCATCGTCGTCGCCGCGTCGGTGCCGCTGGTGCTCGGGCTTGTGGCTGCCGTGATGCATGCCGCCGGCTGGGCGCTGGACCGCATCTCGCTCGGCGCACTGATCATCGCGCTCGGATTGTTGGTCGACGACGCCATCATCGCGGTGGAGATGATGGTCGTGAAGCTCGAGCAAGGCTGGGACCGGTTGCGCGCGGCCACCTACATCTATACGTCCACCGCGTTCCCGATGCTGACCGGCACGCTGGTCACGGCCGCCGGGTTCATGCCGGTGGGGTTCGCGAAGTCGATCGCCGGCCAGTACGCGGGCGGCATCTTCTGGATCGTCGGCGTGGCGCTGATCCTGTCGTGGGTCGTGGCCGTGGTGTTCACGCCGTACCTGGGCCTGCTGCTGCTGCCGAAGAAGCTGGCGGCCGGCACCCACCACGACGTCTACGACCGGCCCGTCTACCACCGGCTGCGCGCCTTCATCGACGGGGCCGTGCAGCACCGAGCTTGGGTGCTGGGCGCGACGGTGCTGGTCTTCGCCATCGCCGGCGCCGGCATGCTGACAGTGCAGCAGCAGTTCTTCCCGACCGCATCGCGGCCGGAACTGCTGGTGGACCTGCGGCTGCGCGAGGGCGCGTCGTTCGCCGCCACCGAGCGCCAAGTGAAGCTGCTCGAGGCACGCCTCGCGAAGGACCCGGACATCGAGTTCTTTACCGCCTACACCGGCGCCGGCACGCCGCGCTTCTATCTGTCGATCCAGCCCGAGCTTCCCAACCCGGGGTTCGCGCAGTTCGTCGTCAAGACGGCGGGTATCGAGCAACGCGAACGCGTGCGCGCGCGCCTGATGGAGCTCTTCGACAAGAACGAGGCCCTGCCCGATGTCCAGGCGCGCGTTCAGCGCCTGGAGTTCGGCCCGCCGGTGGGCTTCCCCGTCCAGTTCCGCGTCATCGGGCCCGACAAGGCACAGGTGCGCGAGATCGCATACCGGGTGCGCGACACGGTGCGCCAGAGCGCCCTGGTTCGCGACACGCAACTCGACTGGAACGAGCAGGTCCGCGCGGTACAGGTCCACGTCGACCAGGACAAGGCACGGCTGCTGGGCCTGTCGAGCGCGGACATCCAGGGCCTGGTGCAGACGACGCTGGACGGTGCGCCGGTGACGCAGATCCGCCGCGGCGAGGAACTCGTCGACGTGGTCGTGCGGGCGACGCCCGAGGAGCGCAAGCGCATCGGGCAACTCGGCGACCTGCAACTGTTCACGCGCAGCGGCGTCAACGTGCCGCTGTCCCAGGTGGCCCGAGTCGAGCCGGGTTTCGAGGAGCCGGTGCTGTGGCGGCGCAACCGCGACATGGCGCTGACCGTGCGCAGCGACGTCGTCGATGGCGTGCAGGGCCCGTACGCGACGGCGGAAATCCGACCGTCGCTGCAGCCCATCATCGACAACTTGCCTGCGGGTTACCGCATCGAGGAAGGCGGCGCGATCGAGGAGAGCGACAAGGCCAACAAGGCGCTGTTCGCGGTGTTCCCGGCCATGTTCGCGGTGATGCTGACGCTGCTGATGATCCAGTTGCAGAGCTTCTCGCGGCTGTTCATGGTCTTCATGACAGGCCCGCTGGCGCTGATCGGCGTGGTGCCGGCGCTGCTGTTGTTCCAGGCGCCGTTCGGCTTCGTCGCGCTGCTGGGCGTGATTGCGCTCGGCGGGATGATCATGCGCAACTCGATCATCCTCGTCGACCAGATCGATCAAGACATCGCACGCGGCGTCGCGCCCTGGGACGCGATCGTCGACGCCACGGTGCGGCGATCGCGCCCGGTGGTGCTGACGGCCGCCGCCGCGGTGCTGGCGATGATCCCGCTCACCCGCAGCGTGTTCTGGGGACCGATGGCCATATCGATCATGGGCGGTCTCGTCGTCGCCACGGCGCTGACCCTCGTCTTCGTGCCGGCGCTGTACGCCGCGTGGTTTCGCGTCCGGCGCGACAGCCCAGCGCAGGCACCCGACGCGGCACCCATGACGGTCAGCGCGTGACACCCAACCTTCATCCAAACTTCTAAACGGAAAGTGAGACAGCAATGTCAACAGATCAGAAACAGCAGGCGCAGCGCGTGGCGATC
>JANMAW010000646.1:0-1608 GCA_031360005.1 Rhizobacter sp. | reverse complement strand
GCGCCGGTGCGCATCTTCGCGGCTTCCGGCACGCTGGTCGTCGTGGCCTTCTACCTGATCGCGCAGATGGTCGGTGCCGGGCAGTTGATCAAGCTGCTGTTCGGGCTCGAGTACTGGATCGCGGTGGTGATCGTCGGCTCGCTGATGATGGTCTACGTGCTGTTCGGCGGCATGACGGCGACCACCTGGGTGCAGATCATCAAGGCCTGCCTGCTGCTCGGCGGCGCCACCTACATGGCGCTTGCGGTGTTGTGGCACTTCGGCTTCAGCCCCGAGGCGATGTTTGCCCAGGCCGTGAAGATCAAGACCGACCTGGCACTGAAGGACGGCAAGGCCGCCGGAGCCGCCGCGACGATCGGACAGTCGATCATGGGCCCGGGCAACTTCGTCAAGGATCCGATCTCGGCGATTTCGTTCGGCATGGCCCTGATGTTCGGCACCGCCGGGCTGCCGCACATCCTGATGCGCTTCTTCACCGTGCCGAGCGCGAAGGCGGCACGCACGTCGGTGATGTGGGCGACCGGCTGGATCGGCTACTTCTACCTTCTGACTTTCATCATCGGCTTCGGTGCCATTACCTATGTGCTGACGAACCCGGAGTTCCTCGATGCGAAGGGCGTGCTGCGCGGCGGCGGCAACATGGCCGCGATCCACCTCGCCAACGCGGTCGGCGGCAACGTCTTCCTCGGCTTCATCTCGGCGGTGGCGTTCGCGACCATTCTCGCGGTGGTGGCGGGCCTGACCTTGTCGGGCGCCTCGGCGGTGTCACATGACATCTATGCCACGGTGGTCAAGAACGGCAAGGCCGACAGCGCCTCGGAACTTCGGGTCTCGCGCATGACGACGGTCGCGCTCGGCATCCTGGCGGTGATTCTGGGCATCGCGTTCGAGAAACAGAACATCGCGTTCATGGTGTCTCTGGCCTTCGCGATCGCGGCATCGGCGAACTTCCCGGTGCTGTTCATGTCGGTGCTCTGGAAGGACTGCACGACCAGGGGCGCTGTCATCGGCGGCTTTCTCGGGCTGATCTCGTCGGTGCTGCTGACCGTCGTATCGCCTTCGGTGTGGGAAGTGACGCTTGGCAACCCGAAGGGTTCGGCGCTGTTCCCGTACACCTCGCCGGCGCTGTTCTCGATGACCATCGCGTTCGTCGGCATCTGGCTGTTCTCGATCCTCGACAAGAGCAGCCGTGCGAAGGTCGACCGCGATGGTTTCCTGGCGCAGCAGGTGCGCTCGGAAACCGGCATCGGTGCCTCCGGGGCGTCGGGGCATTGACGGTGTGGGGTGCCGCGTCGTGAGCGGGCGCGCCGCCGGCGGGCCATGATCGACGGGGCTGCGGGCGAGTTGCCGGCAGCCCCGTTCCGGCATCCTCATCCGATGGCGTCGAGCGCACCCGATCCGCAGCTGGAGTTCGTCTCACTGCTGATGGTGCGCGTCAGGGACGCGACCCTGCGCCAGCCGTTCTTTGTCGATGGCGGGCTCGACCTGGTGACCGTATGCCGGCAGCTTTCGGAGCGAGGCCTCACCGATGCACTGGTGCACGAATTCGACCGGATCGGCATGTTCACGACGACCGACCTGCGCGATGCGGTGTTGCGCACCGCCGCC
>JANMAW010000596.1:0-3964 GCA_031360005.1 Rhizobacter sp. | reverse complement strand
GGCTCACCGGTGTTAAGCGGCGAGGGCGTACGAAGAGTCGTTCGCAGTTACTTTGTTTCCAGTGGATTTACGAGCGAACTGGTGCTCGGCGTGCACTGTTCCAACTCCGAACCCTCGTCGAAGCCAGGTCAGCCCCAGAGCCGGTAGTTTAGGCCATCTGCAGCAGCTTCAAGAGATCGGCGGGCGTTTGCGCGATGTGATCGGCTCCCCACGCATCGATAGGCTCTGCGGCCCCGAGGTAACCCCAACGCACCGCGACAGTCGTCATACCGCCGGCGCGACCGGCCTGGACGTCGCGCAAGTCGTCGCCGACATACATGCAGTTCGCCGCCGGCACGCCAATGCGTCGCGCCGCTTCAAGCAGCGGTTCTGGATGGGGTTTGGCGTGCGGCGTGGTATCGCCGCAGACCAGCGTCGCGGCTTGCGGCAGCAAACCCAGCGCTCGCACGATCGGTTCGCTGAAACGCGTCGCCTTGTTGGTGACGATGCCCCAGGGCACCCCGTGCGCGTTCAGCGCGGCGAGCACCGGCAACATGTCGGGAAACACGCGCGTATCCCGCGTCATGCGCGCTTCGTAACGTCGCAGGAACTCATCGCGCAGTTCGGCGAAGGCGTCGTCATCCGGCCCGACCTCGAGCGCCCGACCGACCATGCCGCGCGCACCCGAACCGACCATCGACCGGAAATGGGCGAGCGGATAGGCACCGAGTCCGCGCGCGATCCGCATGTCGTTGCCCGCGCCGGCCAGGTCGGGAGCGCTGTCGATCAGCGTGCCGTCGAGATCGAAGAGCACTGCGCGGACCGCCCTTCCCGATGGCCCCCTCATCTCGGCTTTCGGCACGCGAACAGATAGTTCACGCTGGTATCGCGCGAGAGCTTGTAACGAGTCGTCAGCGGGTTGTATTCCATACCGCGCGTATCGGCGAGTTCGAGGCGGGCGCTGCGGCACCACTGGGCGAGTTCGTTGGGCCGGATGAAGCGTGCATATTCGTGCGTGCCCTTCGGCAACAGCTGCAGCACATGCTCGGCGCCGACGATCGCGAACAGGAAGGCCTTGGCGTTGCGATTGATCGTCGAGAAGAACACCCATCCACCTGGTTTGACCAAGGTCGAACACGCGGCCACGATGGAAGAGGGGTCGGGCACATGCTCCAGCATCTCCATGCACGTCACGGCGTCGAATGACCCCGGCGCTTCTGCGGCCAGCGCCTCGGCCGCGATCTCTCGATATTCAACGTTCTCGGTGCCGGCTTCAACGGCGTGCAGTTGCGCAACCTTCAGGGGTTTGGACGCGAGATCGATTCCCAACACCCGAGCGCCGCGTCGAGCCATCGAATCCGAAAGAATGCCCCCCCCGCAACCAACGTCGAGCACGCGGGTGCCTTGGAACCGGAAGTGCGCTTCGATCCAGTCCAGCCGCAACGGGTTGATCTGGTGCAGCGGACGAAATTCGCTCTCGGTATCCCACCAACGGTGCGCGAGCTCACTGAACTTGGACAATTCCTGCGGGTCGGCGTTGATCATTGGAGGATGGTAACGAATGTGATGCACGCCATGGCGGCGGGCTCCGGCGCCATGCTGGAGAGATCGTAGGCCCGACAAACAAAAACCCCGCCGAAGCGGGGTTTTTTCTGATCAGCGGAACGCTGACTTCAGACGGATTACTTGCCGCGGGTGCCCACAACTTCGATTTCGACGCGGCGATTCTTCGCGCGGCCTTCGTCGGTCTTGTTATCGGCGACCGGCTGCTTTTTGCCCTTGCCCTCGGTATAGACGCGGTTCCTTTCGACGCCCTTGGACACCAGGTAGGCCTTGACGGCTTCGGAACGCTTGACCGACAAGGTCTGGTTGTAGGCGTCGCCGCCAACCGAGTCGGTGTGGCCGACGGCAATGATGACTTCGAGGTTGATGCCACTCATCTTGCTGACGAGATCGTCGAGCTTGGCTCTGCCCTCGGGCTTCAGCGTCGACTTGTTGAAGTCGAAGAAAGCGTCGGCGGCGAACGTGACCTTCTCGCTGACGGGCGCAGCGACCGGAGCGGGTGCCGGGGCAGGCGCAGGAGCCGGAGCAGCCCGCGGAGCCGGAGCCGGCGCGGGAGCGGGCGCGGGAGCCGCCGGAGCGGGAGCAGCTGCGGGCGCCGCCTTCAACGCGCCGTCACACTCGGCGATCGCGGTGGCGGGAGTCCAGGTGCCGTCACGCCAGCACAATTCGTTGGTACCGTTCTTCCAAGGCAGGTTGCCGTTGCCGTTGACCCAGTTGTCAACCGATTGCGCAAACGCGCCAGACATGGAAGTTGCGAGTGCAGCGGTTGCAAAGAGCGACGCCACCTTGTTCAGTTTCTTCATGATTCTCCTCTCGAGGGAAGGCGCAGTAATGTTCTGCTAAACGTCCGAACCGGAATCGGAAAGTACTGGCAAACACCCGTGCGTTGGACGCGTACCCGGATGCCGCCACCGACCGAGTAATTGTGCCATAGGGCTTTCGCGCAACCTGTTTTTGGCGCCGTCGCGCGCACTCAGGCCGGCAGTTGTTGCATCAGCGCTACAGGCCACGCCAATTAGAATGACCGACCGCTGCGCGCGCAGCCCCACGCGCCCGGCCCCTTCAGGCTTTCACGAAACCATCGCATGACCCAGTTCGCCAAGGAAACGTTGCCGATCAGCCTCGAAGAGGAAATGCGGCGTTCGTACCTCGATTACGCGATGAGCGTCATCGTCGGGCGGGCCCTGCCCGATGCGCGGGATGGCCTCAAACCCGTGCATCGACGCGCACTGTTTGCGATGCACGAACTGAACAACGACTGGAATCGGCCATACAAGAAGTCGGCCCGCATCGTCGGCGACGTGATCGGCAAGTACCACCCGCACGGCGACCAGTCGGTCTACGACACGATCGTGCGGATGGCGCAGGACTTCTCGATGCGCCACATGCTGGTCGACGGGCAGGGCAATTTCGGTTCGGTCGATGGTGACAACGCGGCGGCGATGCGCTACACCGAAATCCGGCTGGCGAAGATCGCGCACGAAATGCTCGCCGATCTCGACAAGGAAACCGTCGACTTCGGACCCAACTACGACGGCAGCGAGAAAGAGCCGTTGGTGATGCCGACGCGTTTGCCGAACCTGCTGGTGAACGGTTCGGGCGGCATCGCGGTGGGTCTGGCGACGAACATCCCGCCGCACAACCTGAACGAGGTGGTCGACGCCTGCCATCACCTGCTGAAGAACCCGGGCGCAACGATCGACGAGCTGATGGAGATCGTCCCGGCGCCCGACTTCCCGACCGCCGGCATCATCTACGGCCTGTCGGGCGTTCGCGACGGCTACCGCACCGGCCGCGGCAAGGTGATCATGCGCGCCAGGTGCCACTTCGAGGACATCGACAAGGGCCAGCGCCAGTCGATCATCGTCGACGAAATTCCGTACCAGGTGAACAAGAAGAACCTGCTCGAGCGCATGGCCGAGTTGGTGCACGAGAAGAAGCTGGAGGGCATCAGCCACATCCAGGACGAGTCCGACAAATCCGGCATGCGCGTCGTGATCGAACTCAAGCGCGGCGAAGTGCCCGAGGTGGTGCTGAACAACCTGTACAAGCAGACGCAGCTGCAGGACACCTTCGGCATGAACATGGTGGCGCTGATCGACGGTCAGCCGAAGTTGTGCAACCTGAAGGACCTGATCGAAGTCTTTCTGGAGCATCGCCGCGAGGTCGTCACCCGGCGCACCGTGTTCGAGTTGCGCAAGGCGCGCGAACGCGGCCATGTGCTGGAAGGCCTGGCGGTCGCGCTCGCCAACATCGACGAGTTCATCGAGACCATCAAGGCTTCGCCGACCCCGCCGGTGGCCAAGGCGGCGTTGATGAGCAAGAGCTGGGACTCGTCGATGGTGCGCGAGATGTTGTCTCGCGCCGAAGGCGCAACCCCGGGTGGCCGCGAGGCGTACCGGCCCGAAGGCCTGGCGGCGAA
>JANMAW010000651.1:0-2903 GCA_031360005.1 Rhizobacter sp. | reverse complement strand
CGATGCACAGCAACGGGTGTCGCATGCGGCCTGCCGTCGGCGTGGACAATCGCCCGACCATGAGAGACCTCCGTTGAGCGCCTTCGCCGAGAGCTTTCGCACTGCCGCGACGCTGGTGCTGGAAGCCGATCCCGTCTTGTTTCGCACCGTGCGCCTGTCGCTGGGCGTCAGCGGCACGGCCTGCCTGATTGCGTCGGGTTTCGGGCTCGTCACCGGCGCCTGGCTCGCGGTGACGCGGATTCCGGGGCGCCGGCTGCTCGTCGCGGTATTCAACACGCTGCTGGCGCTGCCGTCAGTGGTCGTCGGTCTGGTGGTGTACCTGCTGCTGTCGCGCAGCGGTCCGCTCGGCTCGTGGGGCATCCTGTTCACGCCGGCCGCGATGGTGATCGCGCAGACCCTGCTCGTGCTGCCGGTCGTCGCGGCGCTGTCGCGCCAGCTCGTCAGCGACAGCCTGCGCGATGGCGGCGACCAGTTGCGCTCGATGGGTGCGCGCCCGTTCACCGGCGCGCTGCTGATGCTGCTGCACGAGCGCTGGGCCGTCGCGACGATCCTGCTCACCGCGTTCGGCCGCGCCATCTCGGAGGTCGGCGCGGTGATGATCGTCGGCGGCAACATCGACGGCGTGACGCGCGTCATCACGACGACGATCGCGCTCGAGACCAGCAAGGGCGATCTGCCGCTGGCGCTCGCGCTCGGCCTGGTGCTGCTCGCGATGGTCGGTCTGGTGAACGGCGCGATCGGCATCGCGCAACGGGTGCAGGGCCCGGGCTCGGCGGGAGCGCGATGATGGCCGCCGACGCGATGGTGAGCCTCGAGAAGCTCGGCGTGCGCTTCGGCAACGTGACGGCGCTGCGCGAGGTCGACCTGCGCGTGAACCGGGGCGACTTCATCGCGCTGATCGGCGCCAACGGTTCGGGCAAGACGACGCTGTTGCAGGCGCTGCACGGCCTCGTCGCGCACTCGGGCACGCGCATCGTGCCCGAGCACGCCGCGGCACAGGTGATGGTGTTCCAGCGGCCTTTCATGATGCGGCTGTCGGTCTGGAACAACCTGCGCCTCGCGCTGTGGCTCGCCGGCGTGCCGGCACACGAGCGCACCGGGCGCGCCTCGCACGCCCTGCAGCGCGCCGGGCTGACCGAGCTTCGCGCACGCCCGGCGCGCGCGCTGTCGGGCGGCCAGCAACAGCGGCTCGCGCTGGCGCGCGCGTGGGCGGTCCGGCCGGCGCTGCTGTTCCTCGACGAGCCCACCGCGAACCTCGACCCGTCGGCGAAGAAAGAGATCGAGGCGATGCTCGCCGGCTTTGCCGCCGAGGGCATGACACTCGTGATGAGCACGCACAATCTCGGCCAGGCCAAGCGCTTGGCGACGCGCGTCGTCTACCTCGACCGCGGCGACATTCGCGCCGACCTGCCGACGGCGCGCTTCTTCGGTGAGCATGTCGACGGCCGGGCAGAATTGTTTCTCAAAGGAGAGTTGAAGTGGGACAAGGAATGAAAGCCACCGCCCGGGCGCGCCGCGCGACGCTGTTCGCGCTGCTCGCCGCTCTGGCGGCGGTCGCGGCGCCCGCCGCGGCTCAGGACCGGTTCATCGTGATGGCCTCGACCACCAGCACCGAGCAGTCGGGCCTGTTCGCGCACCTGCTGCCGGCATTCAGGCAGGCGCGCGGCATCGACGTTCGCGTGGTCGCGCAGGGCACCGGCCAAGCGCTCGACATGGGCCGCCGCGGCGATGCCGACATCCTGTTCGTGCACGACCAGGTCGCCGAGGAGAAGTTCGTCGCGGAAGGCTTCGGCCTGGCGCGGCGCGCGGTGATGTACAACGATTTCATCCTGATCGGTCCGTCTTCCGACCCGGCCGGCGTGCAGGGCAAGGACATCGTCGCCGCGCTCGCGAAGCTGGCCGCATCGAACGCCGTCTTCGTGTCGCGAGGCGACAAGAGCGGCACCCATGCGGCCGAACTGCGCTACTGGAAGACGGCCGGCATCGACAGCCCGGCCGTCAAGGCGCCGGGCAAGGCTTTCGACTACCGCGAATGCGGCTGCGGCATGGGCCCGGCACTGAACATCGCATCCAGCGCCGACGCCTATCTGCTCGCCGACCGCGGCACCTGGCTGTCGTTCAAGAACCGCGGCAACCTGGCGGTGCTGGTCGAGGGCGACACGCGCCTGTTCAACCAGTACGGCGTGATCGTCGTGAACCCCGCCAAACATCCGCACACCAAGGTCGAACCGGCGCAGGCGTTCTCCGACTGGGTGGTGTCGCCCGAAGGACAGGCGACGATCGCGAGCTACCGGATCGGCGGCGAACAACTGTTCTTCCCGAACGCGCAGCGCTGACGCTGAAGTCCGGCGAAAATTGCCATCCCGAGACGCCCGACGCCGCCGCCCATCCGCACACCGCATGATCGACAAGAAGGACATCACCGGCCTGATCCTGGCCGGCGGCCGCGGCAGCCGCATGGGCGGCGTCGACAAGGGCCTGCAGAACCACCACGGCGTGCCGATGGCGATGCACGCGCTGCTGCGCCTGGCGCCGCAGGTCGGCGAGGTGATGATCAACGCCAATCGCAACCTGGGCGCCTACGAATCGATGGGCGTGCCGGTGTGGCCCGACACGCTGCCCGACTACGCCGGGCCGCTGGCCGGTTTTCTCACCGGCCTCGAACGCTGCGAGACACCGTACCTGGTGACGGTGCCTTGCGACTCGCCGCTGTTCCCCGACGACCTGGTGCAGCGGCTCGCGCAAGCGCTCGACGCCGGCGGCGCCGAGATCGCGATGGCGGCGACACGCGAAGCCGCGGCGTTGCCAGAGCGGCTGCAGGTGCATCCGGTGTTCTGCCTGATGCGCGCCGAGCTGATCGAAAGCCTGGTGCGCTTCACGCAGAGCGGCCAGCGCAAGATCGA
>JANMAW010000562.1:0-1648 GCA_031360005.1 Rhizobacter sp. | reverse complement strand
TTCGGCTCGGCCAAGGGCAGCAACGAGGAGGCGTACCTGTTCCAGAAGCTGGTGCGCACCGGCTTCGGCAGCAACAACGTCGACCACTGCACGCGGCTGTGCCATGCGTCGTCGGTCGTCGCGCTGTTAGAGGGCATCGGCTCGGGCGCGGTCAGCAACCCGGTGATGGACGTGACGCTCGCCGATGTGGTGATCCTGATCGGCGCGAACCCGACCGTGAATCACCCGGTGGCTGCGACCTGGATCAAGAACGCGGTGAAGAACGGCACCAAGCTGATCATCTGCGACCCGCGCCGCTCCGACCTGGCGCGCATGGCGCACCGCTTCCTGCAGTTCAAGCCCGACACCGACGTGGCGATGCTGAACGCGATGATGAACGTCATCGTCACCGAGGGCCTGGTCGACGCGGAATTCATCGCCAGCCGCACGATCGGCTACGAGGAGTTGCGCAAGAACGTCGAGGGCTACACGCCCGAGGCGATGGCATCGATCTGCGGCATCGACGCCGAGACGCTGCGTGACGTCGCGCGCCTGTACGCGAAGTCGAAGGCCTCGATGATCCTGTGGGGCATGGGCGTCAGCCAGCACGTGCACGGCACCGACAACGCGCGCTGCCTGATCGCGCTGGCGCTGATGACCGGCCAGATCGGCCGCCCGGGCACCGGGCTGCACCCGCTGCGCGGACAGAACAACGTGCAGGGCGCGTCGGACGCAGGCCTGATCCCGATGATGTTCCCGGACTACCAGCATGTGTCGAACGACGACGCCCGCGGGCGCTTCGAGAAGGCGTGGAAGCTCGCGCCCGGCACGCTCGACGACCAGCCCGGCCTGACCGTCGTCGAGGTCATGCATGCGATCACGCACGGCACGATCCGCGGCATGTACGTGCAGGGCGAGAACCCGGCGATGTCGGACCCCGACGCGAACCACGCGCGCGAGGCGCTCGCGGCGCTCGACCACCTGGTGGTGCAGGACATCTTCCTGACCGAGACCGCGTACCTCGCCGACGTGATCCTGCCGGCCGGCGCCTTCCCCGAGAAGACCGGCACCTTCACCAACACCGACCGACTGGTGCAGATGGGGCGCCAGGCGATCGACCCGCCCGGCGATGCGAGGCAGGATCTGTGGATCATCCAGCAGATCGGCAACCGGCTCGGCCTCGACTGGAACTACGGTCACGTCTCGGAGGTGTTCGACGAAATGCGCCACACGATGCAGAGCATCGGCGGCATCACCTGGGAACGGCTGGAACGCGAGCACGCGGTGACCTACCCGTGCGCCAACGAGGGCGACCCGGGCATTTCGGTCGTCTTCACCGATGAGTTTCCGCGCGAGGGCGGCAAGGCACAGTTCGTTCCGGCCGACATCATCCCGGCGGCCGAGCGGCCCGACGCCGAGTACCCGTTGGTGCTGATCACCGGCCGCCAGCTCGAGCACTGGCACACCGGCAGCATGACCCGCCGGGCCACCGTGCTCGACGCGATCGAGCCCGACCCGACCGCTCTGGTCCACCCGTTGGATCTGGCGGCGCTGGGTGCCACGCCGGGCGATGTCGTCACGATCGAGTCGCGCCGCGGTACGGTATCGCTATACGCTCGTGCCGATGACGGGACGCCGCGCGGAGCGGTGTTCGTGCCCTTCTGTTACT
>JANMAW010000553.1:0-3054 GCA_031360005.1 Rhizobacter sp. | reverse complement strand
AGGCAGCAGTACTCGGGGTCGCGGTACCGCCGGCAGCGCGCCTTTCGGTGCGCTTCGTGGCGGCTGGCGGCGCAGCTCCGGGCTTCGCGATCTCCGCGCGGCCGGTGCGTGCAGAATCCGCCACGATCGTTACGGGCGGTGTGGCGCTCGCCGCCTCGGCCCTGGGTGGCTCGCTCGCGCGCGCGGCGATCGGCGCGGCTGGGTCCGGAGCCTTAGCAACGCGCTGCGGCTCCGCACGGTCTGCCGGTTGCCTTGCAAAGTAGCCGATGCCTGCGAGCACCAGCGCGGCCGCGCCCGCGGCCAGCCACCAGCGGCTACCGGACCGCGCCTCGCGCCTCGCGGGCGGGCCGATCTGCGCTTCAGGCCCTCGGCGCGGCTCCGGGGCGGCGACCGGCCGCGGCGGCGCTGCCGCGTCGACATGAGGCAGCAACGCGTTGATCAGCAGTTGCACGTCGGAGGCCCAGCGTGCGTGCGTCAATTCGACGCTGTTGCGAAACGCCAGATCCTTGATGTCGTCGGGAAGTTGCTCGGCGCGCGGCATGCTTGCCCCGTGGACCAGCACCGGGACGACCGGTATGTCGCGCTTCAACGCACTGGCGGTTTCGAGACGAACGAAGTCGTATGGGTCGTCGAGCCGCCGCCGGCCTTCGGCGTCGGCGGCGCTCAGCCAGTTCTTGCCAATGACCGCGAGCAGCACGCCGCACGACGCCACCTGCTGTTCGATGACACGCCGAAAATCGCGCCCCGGCTCGATGCCGGTGACGTCCATGAAGACCGAGGTCTTGCCGAAGCGGTCGGACAGGTCCTCGAACAACCTCCCGGCATGCCCTTCGGAGTCTTCCCGGCGATAACTGATGAAGATCGCGCGCATCCCGCTCTCCCGCCGTCGATGGCCCTGCCGCTGTCAGGTCTGCCGTTCGACATTGTGCGTTGCTGCGCCCGCAGGACAATCAGGTTCGGACCCGCCTTGGCGGTGGCAGCGCGGCATGCGCCGCGGCGCCGGAGCCGACCGGGTGATCCCGCGCCGGGCGCCCCGGGTCGGGCGCGATCACTTTGCGCTCGGCGAGGAGATCTGGTCGAACACGCCGCCGTCGTCGAAGTGCGTCTTCTGCGCGCTGCGCCAGCCGCCGAATTCGCCGTCGATCGTGAACAGATGGACCGGTGCGAATTGCCTGGCGTACCGGGCGGCGACCTTCGGGTCGCGCGGGCGATAGAAGCTGCGCGCCGCGATCTCCTGGCCCTCGGGCGAGTACAGGGACTCGAGGTAGGCGGTCGCAAGCTTGCGAGTGCCGCGCTTGTCGACAACCTTGTCGACGACACTGACCGGCGGCTCGGCGAGGATCGACAGGCTCGGCATGACAATCTCGAACCTGTCGCGCCCGAGTTCCCTGACCGACAGGTGGGCCTCGCTTTCCCACGCGATCAGCACATCGCCGATGCCGCGCTCGGCGAAGGTGGTGGTCGCGCCTCGGGCTCCGGAATCGAGCACCTTGACGTTCGCGTAGAGGCGCTTGACGAAGCCTTTCGCAGTCTCGGCGTTGCCGCCGGGTTGCCTGAGCGCGTAGCCCCACGCGGCGAGGTAGTTCCAGCGTGCACCGCCCGATGTCTTCGGGTTCGGCGTGATCACATCGACGCCCGGCTTCGCCAGATCGGGCCAGTCGGTGATCTTCTTCGGGTTGCCCTTGCGCACCAGGAACACGATGGTCGAGGTGTAGGGCGAGGCATTGTTCGGCAGGCGCTTCTGCCAGTCGGCCGGGATCTGCTTGCCGTGATCGTGGATCGCATCGATGTCGTACGCGAGCGCGAGCGTCACGACATCGGCTTCAAGACCGTCGATCACCGAGCGCGCCTGCTTTCCCGAGCCGCCGTGCGACTGCCGGATCGTCACGGTCTCGCCGGTCTTCGCCTTCCACTGTTTCGCGAACGAGGCGTTGAACTCCTGGTAGAGCTCGCGGGTCGGGTCGTAGCTGACGTTCAGCAGCGTGGCCTCGGCCAGCGCCGGTCGCGCGGTGAAGGCAAGGACAGCGGCCGCGCAGAGGGCCAGCGCGCAGCGGGAGGGGGTGATCGGGTTCATCGAGAGGCGTGCCAAGTGTTCAAGGACCTGCACTGTAGGCAAGGACCCGCCCGCCATGAACCAAGAAAAGCTGCTGAGCTATTCCGGCCTCGGCACGGCTTCCGGGCCGGCGTTTCGAGGCCGCGCGCCACGGCGCCGATGTCATGCGCCGGCCAGGATCCACGCCGCCGCGCGCTCGGCGATCATCAACGTCGGCGAATTGGTGTTGCCGCTGGTGATCGTCGGCATGATGCTCGCATCGACGACACGCAGGCCCTGCACGCCGTGCACGCGCAGGTGCGCGTCGACCACCGCAAACGGATCGGCGGCCGGGCCCATCTTCGCGGTGCCGACCGGGTGGAAGATCGTCGTGCCGATGTCGCCGGCGAGCCTGGCGAGTTCGGCATCGGTCTGGAACTGCACGCCGGGCTTGAACTCGCGCGGCTGGTACTTCGCGAGCGCCGGTTGCGCGACGATGCGGCGCGTCAGACGCAGGCTCTCGGCGGCGATCTTGCGATCGCCATCGGTGCCGAGATAGCGCGGCGCGATGCTCGGCGCGTCGGCCGCATGCGGGGTGCGGATCTGCACGCTGCCGCGGCTCGTCGGGTTCAGGTTGCACACGCTCGCGGTGAAGGCATCGAAGGCATGCAGCGGCTCGCCGAACGCATCGAGCGAGAGCGGCTGCACGTGGTACTCGAGGTTCGGGTACTTTTGCGCCGCGTCGCTGCGCGTGAACGCACCGAGCTGCGACGGCGCCATGCTCATCGGCCCGCTGCGCTTCAAGGCGTATTCCAGCCCGATCAGTGCCTTGCCCCACAACGAGTTGGCCATCGTGTTGAGGGTCTTCACGCCCTGCACCGCGTAGACCGCGCGGATCTGCAGGTGGTCCTGCAGGTTCGCGCCGACGCCCGGCAGCGCGTGCTGCACCGGGATTCCCAGGCCGTTCAGCAAGCCCGGCGCGCCGATGCCCGACAGCTGCAGGATCTGCGGGCTGCCGATCG
>JANMAW010000544.1:0-2377 GCA_031360005.1 Rhizobacter sp. | reverse complement strand
CGCCGCAGCGTGCGCGCGATCGTGTCGATGATGTTCTCGATCGCGATCGCGCCCTGCGGCCCGCCGAAGCCGCGGAACGCGGTGTTGCTCTGGGTGTTGGTCTTGCCCGAGTAGCCGTGCATCGCGACGTCGGGCAGCCAGTAGGCGTTGTCGAAGTGGCACAGCGCGCGCGTCATCACAGGGCCCGACAGATCGGCCGAATGGCCGGCGCGCGAGACCATCGTGATCTCGGCGCCGAGGACGCGGCCGTCGTCGTCGTAGCCGACCTCGTAGTCGTACCAGAAGCAGTGGCGGCGGCCGGTGATCAGGAAGTCGTCGTCGCGGTCGAGGCGCAGCTTGACCGGGCGCTTCAGCTTCGCGGCAGCGACGGCAGCGACACAGGCGAACAGCGCCGACTGCGACTCCTTGCCGCCGAAGCCGCCGCCCATGCGCCGGCACTCGACCTGCACGTCATGGGCATGCAGTTGCAGCGCGTGCGCGACCAGGTGCTGCATCTCGCTCGGATGCTGCGTCGAGCAGTGCACGTGCATCGCACCGCCCTCTTTGGGGATCGCGTAGCTGATCTGGCCTTCGAGGTAGAACTGCTCCTGCCCGCCGACCTCGAGCGTGCCGTTGAGCTTGCGCGGTGCGTTCGCGATCGCAGCCCGCGCGCCGCCTTCGACGGTGCTGCGGACCAGGTGCATCGGCGGCAGCACGTACTGGCCCTTCGCATGGGCCTGCTGCGGCGTCAGCACCGGCGGCTCCGCAGTGATCGTCAGCACGTCCTTCGCCTTCGCGGCCGCGCGGCGTGCGGCGTCGCGGGTCTGCGCGATCACCGCGAACACCGGCTGGCCCAGATAGCGGATCTCGCCCCACGACGAACCATCGTCGTGATCGACGATGCCGCACAGGATCGGGTCGTCGTGGACGATCGAGCCGCAGTCGTTCGGCCCCGGGATGTCGGCTGCCGACAGCACCGCGATCACGCCCGGCAGCGCGCGGATCATGTCGAGCGCCATCGCGGTCAGCTTGCCGTTTGCAACCGGCGACAGGCCGAGCGCGCAATGCAGCGTTCCGGCGAGCTCGGGGATGTCGTCGATGTAGGTCGCCTCGCCGGCCACGTGCAGCTGTGCCGACTCGTGCGCGCGGCTGATGCCGACGCGCGCACCGGCGCTCAGGCGAACCGCCTCGGCGCTTTCGTCGAAGCGTGCCGCGTTGTTCTTCAGATAGTCGGCGAAGGCTTCGTTCGGTTGCAGCAGCAGCGGGGCTATCGGCTTGTTCATCGCTTGATCCTCAGGCAGTCGCAGCGCTGGTTTCGTGCGGCATCACGCTGAACACGCTGGTCGCGCTGCCCGGCAGCGGGTTCTCGGCGCGGGTCTCGAGCCAGAAGCGCTGCAGCAGGTTCTGTGCGACCTGCAATCGGTACGCGGCGCTGGCGCGCATGTCGGTCAGCGGTTTGAAGTCAAGTGCCAGCGCCGCCTTCGCAGCGTCGACGCTGCCCAGGCTCCACGGCGCACCGACCAGCGCGGCCTCGGCGAGCGCGCTTCGTTTCACCGTCGCGGCCATGCCGCCATAAGCGAGTCGAACGGTCTTCACGACGCCGCGGTCGAGCTCGATCGACAGGCCGGCGCAAACCGCCGAGATGTCGCAATCGAAGCGCTTGCTGATCTTGTAGGCGCGCACCTGGCGCGAAGCCGGCGCCGTCGGCACCGCGAGGCCCTGCACGAACTCGCCGGGCTCTTGCCTGTTCTTCATGTAATCGAGGTAGAAGTCGTGCAGCGGCATGCGCCGCACACGCGCGCCGCGGCGCAGCTCGATCTGCGCGTCGAGCGCCATCAGCACCGGTGCCGAGTCGCCGATCGGCGAGCCGTTGGCGACGTTGCCGCCCATCGTGCCGGCATTGCGGATCGGCGGCGACGCGAAGCGCAACCACATGTCGGTCAGTTCGGGGTGACGCTTCGCCAGCGCCGCCCAGGCGGATTCGAGCGAGGCGCCGGCGCCGATGGTGAGATCGCCATCCTGCTCGGCGACGCGCTTCATCTCTGCGACCTCGCCGACGAAGATGATGTCGCCGAGCGCGCGAAACTGCTTGTTGACCCACAGGCCGACGTCGGTCGAGCCGGCAAGCAATTGCGCCTTCGGGTTCGCTTCGCGCAAGGCCGCGAGTTCGGCCAGCGTTCTTGGCGCCCAGTAGCGGTCGCCCGCGGCGCCGGCGACCGCGTAGCTGAAACTGACCCCGGTCTTCAACCGCTCGAGCGCTTCGAGCACCGGCGCGGTGTCCAGCGCGACCGAAGGCAGGTCGAACATGCGCTGGCCGGCATCGAGGATCGGCCGGTAGCCGGTGCAGCGGCAAAGGTTGCCCGAGAGTTCGTCGGCCAACTGCTGCCGGGTCGGCCGG
>JANMAW010000519.1:0-3515 GCA_031360005.1 Rhizobacter sp. | reverse complement strand
GCACGCTCGTTCCGATGCTCGCCACCCTGATGAAGGAACGCACCCGCAGCGACTGGCTGGACTCGCTCGAGGCCGCGAAAGTGCCCTGCGGCCCGATCAACGACCTTGCCGACGTGTTCGCCGACCCTCAGGTGCGTGCGCGCAAGATGACGGTGCAGATGCCGCATCCGCTGGCAGGCAGCGTCCGGCTGGTCGCGAGCCCGATGAAGTTCTCGGCGACACCGGTGCAGTACCGCCGGCCGCCGCCGCTGCTCGGCGAGCACACGGCCGAGGTGCTGCGCGAGCTCGGCCTGGGCGCGGCGGAGGTCGCGGTGTTGCGCGATGCAAAGGTCGTCTGAGGCCCGTCTCGCAAGGAGTCACCGATGGCCGATTTCGTACTCGTTCACGGCGCCTGGCATGGCGCGTGGTGCTGGCAGAAGATCGTGCCGCCGTTGTGGGCCGCGGGCCATCGCGTCTTCGCGGTCACGCTCACCGGCGTCGGTGAACGCGCGCACCTGCTGTCGAAGGCGGTCACGCTGGACACCCACATCGCCGACGTCGTGGCCGTGATCGAAAGCGAGGAACTGCTCGATCCGATCCTCGTCGGCCACAGCTACGGCGGCGTCGTGATCACCGGTGTGGCGGCCCGGCTGGCGGCGCGACTGCGGCATCTCGTGTACCTCGACGCCATCGTGCTTCGGCCCGGCGAAAGCTGGTCCAGCACCCACTCGCCCGAGACCCAGGCGGCGCGGCGCCAAGCCATCGCCGAACATGGCGCGCTGCCGGCCCCCGACCCGGCGCTGTTCGGTCTCGCCGGCGCCGACCGGGCCTGGGTCGCGCGCCGGCAGACGCCGCACCCGGGCGGCGTCTACGACGCCACGCTGAACTTCGATCCGCAGCGCCTGCAAGGGTTGCCGCGGACCTTCATCGATTGCACCTCGCCCGCGCTGCCGACCATCGCCGTGGCGCGCGCGCGCGTGCGCAGCGAGCCGGGCTGGAACGTGGTGGAGATCGCCACCGGCCACGACGCGATGATCTCTGCTCCCCGGGCCCTGCTCGACGTGCTGATCGCGCTGGCGTGAATGCGAAGCGGCTGACGCGCTGCGCGCCCCGCGGCATGCGCCTCGACGTCAACGGCGCCGTCCCCCACATCGTGGTCCACTCCGAAAAAATACCGCCGGGATCGGTCATGCACTCCCTGGATTCGGCGAAAATCGATCTCCCGGCGCGTGATGCAGCCCGGAACAACACCCACCGCAACCGCCGACCGCGCATTGGCCCCATCGCCCTGTGCGCCGGGGTGGCACCGGCAGCGCCGCACAGCGAAGCGTGCGTAACACTGCCGCCAATCGTCACCGCCAAGCGGCTCGGCGGTCGCAAGAGAAGAGGAAAAGAGCATGGACGTGTCTGCCATCGGTCGCACTTCGGCGCTGCCGGCATATGGCTCACCCAGTGAGCACGAACGCTGGCACGAACTGGTTGCGCAGATCGGCGCCGAGATCGCTGCGCCGCTCACCGCGGCGCTGGAACGCATCAACGCGCTCACCAGCACCGGCCGGATCGACCGTCAAAGCCTGCGGGCACTGCGCGACGAAGTCGAAGCGGCCCGCCAGGCCGGCATGACGGGCCAGCAGTTGACGCGGTTCGCGTCGGGGCGGCTGCGTCAATCGCACGAGCGCCTGCAGCTGGCCGACGTGCTGCAAGGCGTGCTGTCGCACCGTAACCGCGAAACGCAGGCGCGCGGCATCCACGTGAGGCCGGCACTGAAGCCGGCCGAGGTGATCGTCGATGCCTCGCTGCTGTTCAGCCTGCTCAACTCCACGATCGACGGGGCGTTGGCCAATGCCTACTCGCAGATCGATTTCGCCATCGACATCGTCGCCAGGCCTGCGCGCGCACGGCTGACCTGCCGCTTCGCGCATCGGCCGATCGACGAACTCAACGACGAGCCCGGCACGGCGACTCCGCTCGCGCTCGATTCCCTCAGCTGGCGCCTGCTCGAGCAGACCGCATGGACGATGGGTCTGGTCGTCGAACGACTCGACGAGGTGCGCATGACGACGCTGACTCTCGAGTTCCCACGTACCGCGAGCCATGACATCGACGGCGTGAGTGCCTTCCAGATCGACGACGGCTTTGCACCGTCGAGCAACTCGCAGCCACTGGCCGGCAACCATGTGCTGGTCGTTGCATCGCGCCGCGAGATGCGCGCGCAGGTCCGCGACGCGCTGCGCAACATGAGCCTGATCATCGACTTCGCCAATTCGGTCGACGAGGCCGCCGCATTCTGCCGCGAGGGGCTGCCGCACGCGATCATCATCGAGTCGGACCAGACCGGCGATCATTTCGGGCAGTTCCGCGACGAGATCGCTGCCGAGGTGCCCGACTTCGTCTTCATCGAGATCGTCGAAGAAGGCACGACATTCGAGATGTCGGGCTTCAGCGGTTCGTCGATGGCCCGGGTGGGCCGCGACGTTCTGGCGAACTCGCTGCCCTCGGCGCTGATGTTCGAGCTGTCGAAAGGTCTGTGAGAAACCGGCTCCGAGCGCGGGTCGATGCGCGCGCTACTGTAGCGAGCCGAACACCTTTCTGAGGATCGCGCTGCCGGTGCCCACCGGATCCCGGCGGATCTTGCGCTCTTCTTCGCCGATCATCAGGTACAGGCCGTCGAGCGCCTTGCCAGTCACGTACTGCTGGATGTTCGCGTCTTCCTTGCTGACCAAGCCGAACGACGCAGCCTTCCCGGCAAGCGAGTTGTACTTGTCGGCGAGCGAGACCTTTTCAGTCGCCCGGGTCACGATCGGCAGGAACTTCTCGGCCAGCGGCGCACGCGTCCTGGCGCTGAAGAACTGCGTCACCGAAGTGTCGCCGCCCATCAGAATCTGGCGGCCGTCCTCGAAGCTCATCGCCTTCACTGCGCTCACCAGCAGCGCCTTGGCCTGCGGCACCGCCGCCTCGGCGGCGCGGTTCATCGCGGTGACGAGCTCGTCCAACCGCCGTTGTTGCCCGGTGAATCTGAGCAGTTGGGCAGCGTCGTTCAGAAAACCCGGCAGCGGGATGCGCACTTTCGGGTTGTCGAGATAGCCTCCGCTGCGGCCCAGCAACGCGACCGCCGCGACCGCGCCGCGCTCGAGTGCCGCGCGCACGCCGAGCGCGGCATCGCCGTCGGAGATCTCTGCAGCATGCCCCGCCGGCACCCAGGTCAGTCCCCACAGACCCCCGGCGCAGACGACGCCTGACGTAAACTTTCTGCGCTGCATGAAAGACCTCCCGTGACACCTGCCCTGAAACCCGCACGCCTTGCTGCCGCCGCGATTGTCGCTCTGGGCATCGGCATCGGTGGTTACCTGAAGTTCGATGGCGTCAGCGCCGGGGCGAAGGCTCCCAACGTGGGGTACACGCTGCTCGATGGCAGCCCATCGAGCATCGAGCGGTTGCGCGGCAAGGTCGTGCTGGTGAACTTCTGGGCCACGAGCTGCGCGCCCTGCGTGCATGAGATGCCACAGATCGTCGCCACCCACGAGAAGTTCAAGGCG
>JANMAW010000486.1:0-7148 GCA_031360005.1 Rhizobacter sp. | reverse complement strand
CTGACGAACACCGACGTCGGCGCCACGATCTACAAATGGGTGTGCGGCGGTGCAGGCACCACGATCGCATCGAAGTTCCGTCCGGGCTCTTGCCGCGGCTGATTGCCGTAGCCCTCATGTCTAGACAAAAGGCGGCCTTCGGGCCGCCTTTCTCGTTGAGCGCGCATCTCGGCGCGTTAAACCGTCGCACGATTCCAAGGCCGAGCGAATCGACCAATGCGATGACAGAGTCGTTCATTGCGTTCGAAACCCGCGGCCAGTTAGCTTCTAACGGGGTCCGGCGGGCCGCGCCAATGCTCGTGCTATCCTGACAACACAGTTAGAAGAACAGGTCGCTAGGCCGCGTTAAGTCTCGTAAGTCGGGCTGGTTTGGGACCAGTAGGTCGCGAGTTCGAATCCCGCCGCCCCGACCATCCATGCTTCGGCCCCCACGGCCTCCACCAGCCCGTAGCTCAACTGGATAGAGCACCGACCTTCTAAGTCGGATGTCGGGGGTTCGAGTCCCTCCGGGCTGGCCACTGCGCCGCGGGCGGTCCACGCGCCGCATCACTTCACCGGAATCAGCGTCCCGCGATCCACCGCCACCGCGGTGACGCTGTTCTTCGGCGACCCTTCGATGATCCGGTCCGAGTAGGTCAGGTAGACCAGCGTGTTGCGCTTCCTGTCGACCATGCGTACGACGCGCAGCTTCTTGAACAGCAGCGAAAGGCGCTCGTTGAAGATCTCTTCCTGCTCGGCCAGGGGCTTGCTGAAACTCACCGGCCCGACCTGCCGGCAGGCGATCGACGCCTCGGCCTTGTCTTCCGCCAGGCCCATCGCGCCGGTGATGCCGCCGGTCTTCGCGCGCGCCACGTAGCAGGTCACGCCGACAACCTTCGGGTCGTCGAACGCATCGACGACGATCTTGTGGTCGGGGCCGATGAGCTTGAATACGGTGTCGACCTCGCCGATCGGCTCGGCGTGCGCCGTCATGGGCGCCACTGCGACCCACAGCAACGCGGCTGCAAACATCTTCATGGGCGTTCCTTGCTGCGAGGGCTGCGTCGGTCAGCGCTTCTGGTATTGCGTCGCGCCGAACAGTGTTTCGCGCGCCTTGTCGTCGACCAGCGGCTTGCGTCGATCGGCGAGCACCTCGACGCCGCGTTGCACCGCGGGGCGCGCGGCGATCTCGTCGAACCATCCCTTCAGGTGCGGGAAGTCATTCCAGTCTATGCCCTGGTTCTTCCACGAACGCAGCCACGGGAAGATCGCGATGTCGGCAATACCGTATTCGGGTCCGGCGATGTACTTGCTCTTCGCCAGCCGCTTGTCCATCACGCCGTACAGGCGCCTGGCCTCGTTGGTGTAGCGGTCGATCGCGTACTCGATTTTCTCGGGCGCATAGATGCGGAAGTGGTGTGCCTGCCCCAGCATCGGGCCGACCCCGCCCATCTGGAACATCAGCCACTCGAGCATCTCGTAGCGTCCGCGCGTGTCGGCCGGCATGAACCGTCCGGTCTTGGCGGCAAGGTACATCAGGATCGCGCCGGATTCGAACAGCGAAATCGGCTCGCCGTCCGGGCCGTCGGGATCGACCATCGCGGGGATCTTGTTGTTCGGGCTGATCGCCAGGAAATCGGGCTTGAACTGGTCGCCCGCGCCGATGTCGATCGCCGTCACGTGGTAGGGCAGGCCGCATTCCTCCAGCATGATGTGAACTTTGTGCCCGTTCGGTGTGGCCCACGAATACACTTCGATCATGTTTGCTCTCATTTTGGTTTGGTCCCCGACGCATCGGCCGCGTGGTGGCCTGCCACTCTAGTTGATCGGGCGCCGTGATGCTTGATTCGTTCAAACGCTTCTTTTCGAAGCCCGGTATCGCTCGCGACCTGACCGAGATTTCGGACTGGGCCGAGCGTCGCGGGTACGGCTTCAAGCGTGCGCGCGGCGAAGACGGCCTGATCATCGATGGCGAACTCGAAGGCAAGCCATGGCGCATCGAATGGGGGCCGCCGCAGCGGCCCTACGTCGAGGGACACGAGTTGCGGCTGCGCATGGAACTCGATCTGCCCTCCGAGATGCAGATGCTGGTGCTGTCGCGCCCGCTGCTGGATTCGCTGGAACGCCTGACCTTCGAGGAGTTCACCGACAACGTGCAGACGCAGATCGGCGTCAAGACGCCCGAAGAGATGCGCTGGCTGGTGATGTTCCCGAAGGTCAGCATGGACACGCTGAAGACGCTGCGCGCACGTTTCGGTGCCGTTGCCAGTGCGCCGGAGGTCGGGTTGGCGTGGATCGAGGGGCCGCTGGCCGCCAGGCTCGAACAGGCCGCGGACGGTTTCCTGCGCGACGAGCCGCCGTTCGTGCTGATGACCTTGCGCGGGCGCGCCTACCTGCGCATGCAGTTGGCCTCCCCCGAGCCGAAGGCCGTGGCCGCGGCGCTGGCGTTGTTCGAAACCGCGGTGGCGCAGGCGCGGGCAGCCGCCGGAGAGGTGACGCAACAGACCCCCGCGTGGCCCGTCAGCGGGGGCACCGCCTGGCAGAGCCTTCCGCTCGACGAAGACGCCGAGCCGCCCGGGCCGCGCTGACCGGCCGGGCGGCGCGAAGCGGCCGCGGGCCGTCAGGCGTATTTGCCCAACTCCAGCTTCGCGATCGCATTGCGGTGCACTTCGTCGGGGCCGTCGGCGAAGCGCAGCGTGCGCGCGCCGGCGAAGAAACCGGCGAGCGGAAAGTCTTCGCATACGCCGCCGCCGCCATGCGCCTGCATCGCCCAATCGATCACCTGCAACGCCATGCTGGGCGCCACGACCTTGATCATCGCGATCTCGGTCTTCGCGGTCTTGTTGCCGGCCACGTCCATGATCCAGGCGGCCTTCAGCGTCAGCAGGCGCGCCATGTCGATCCGGCAGCGCGCTTCGGCAATGCGCTCGCGCGTCACGCCTTGCTCGGCGACCGTGCGACCGAAGGCCACGCGCGACGACGCACGTTTGCACATCAGCTCGAGCGAGCGCTCGGCCAGGCCAATCAGGCGCATGCAGTGATGAATGCGCCCCGGGCCGAGGCGGCCTTGCGCGATTTCGAATCCGCGGCCTTCGCCGAGCAGGATGTTGCTCGCCGGCACGCGCACGTTGTCGAAGGCGATCTCCATGTGGCCATGCGGTGCATCGTCGTAGCCGAACACCGACAGCGGGCGCAATACCTTGACGCCTTTGGTGTCCGCGGGCACCAGGATCATCGACTGCTGCGAGTGGCGGGGCGCTTCGGGGTCGGTCTTGCCCATGAAGATGTGGATCTTGCAACGCGGGTCGCCGGCGCCGCTGATCCACCACTTGCGGCCGTTGATCACGTAGTCGTCGCCATCGCGTTCGATGCGCGCCGCGATGTTGGTCGCGTCGCTCGATGCAACCGCCGGCTCGGTCATCGCGAACGCGCTGCGGATCTTGCCGTCGAGCAGCGGCTCCAGCCATTGCGTCTTGTGCTCGGGCTTGCCGTAGCGCTCGATCGTCTCCATGTTGCCGGTGTCGGGGGCCGAGCAATTGAAAACCTCCGAGCACCACGGTACGCGGCCCATGATCTCGGCGAGCGGCGCGTAGTCGCCGTTGGACAGGCCGAAGTCGCGGCCGTTGTGAGCCGAGCCCTGACCACCGGCGGAGGGCGGCAGGAACAGGTTCCAGAGCCCTTGCGCACGCGCCTTGGGCTTGAGCGCCTCGATCGTGTTCAGCGGCGTCCAGCGCTTGCCGGCTGCGGTGTTGGCCGCGATCTCGGCTTCGTACTTCGCTTCGGCCGGATAGATGTGGTCGTCCATGAACCGCAGCAGCTTGGCCTGCAGTTCGAGGGTGCGTGGCGAGTAGTTGAAGTCCATCGTCGTCTCCTTCATGAGTTCGTTTCGGTACGTTCAGGCCTGTTGCGCCAGCGCCCAGCCCATCTCGGCCAGCGGCCTCGCGCCGGCGCCGGCCTGGCGCGCCTGTGCGCTCGACGCCGTGCCGGTCTCGACACGCTTCGCGATGCCCTGCAGGATGCCGGCGAGCCGGAACAGGTTGTAGGCGAGGTAGAAGTTCCAGTCGGCCATCACCGCATCGGGGTCGGCGCGTCCGGTGCGTTCGCAGTAGCGGGCCACGTAGGACTTCTCGTCGGGGATGCCTAGTGCGGCCAGGTCGAGGCCGCCGATGCCGCGGAACTGGCCGGGCTCGATGTGCCACGACATGCAGTGGTAGCTGAAGTCGGCGAGCGGATGGCCGATGGTCGAGAGTTCCCAGTCGAGTACCGCGATCACGCGCGGCTCGGTCGGGTGGAACACGAGGTTGTCGAGCCGGTAGTCGCCGTGAACCACCGAGACCTGCGCTGCGTCGCGCGCGCTCGCCGGGATGTGCGCGGGCAGCCACTCGATCAACCGCTCCATCGCGTCGATCGGCTGCGTGATCGAGGCCTGGTACTGCTTGCTCCAGCGGCCGATCTGGCGCTCGAAATAGTTGCCTGGCTTGCCGTAGCCGGCGAGGCCGACGGCGTTCACGTCGACGCGGTGCAGCGACGCGATCACGCGGTTCATCTCGTCGTAATAAGCCGCGCGCAGCGGCGCTTCGATGGCCGGCAGTGACTGATCCCAGAACACCCGGCCGGCAATGAACTCCATCACGTAGAAGGCGCGGCCGATGATGCTCTCGTCGTCGCACAGAAGATGCATTCGCGGCACCGGCACGTCGGTGCCGTGCAGCGCTCGCATCACGGTGAATTCGCGGTCAATCGCGTGGGCCGACGCCAGCAGCAGCGCAGCCGGTCCGGGCTTGGAGCGCAGCACGTAGACGCGCTGCGGCGTGATCAGCTTGTAGGTCGGATTCGACTGGCCGCCCTTGAACTGCTCGATCGACAGCGGCCCGCGAAAGCCGTCGATCCGGCCTTCGAGATAGGCCTGCAGCGCCGCAGCGTCGAATGCGTGCTGCTCGGCGACGGGTTTGGTCCCGGTGTTGGCTTCCATGGCATCAATCTGGGTGATGAATGAACTGCGAACGGGCGTGCGCCGACGAATGGCGGGACGCGCCCTCTACCTGCTGGCAATCACGAGCAATTTCTCCTTCGACAGTACCACCAGCCGCGTCGGCTCGATGCGCACCGCGCCATCGCGCTCGAAGCCCTTCAATTCCTGGTTGACGCGCTGGCGCGAAGCGCCGAGCAACTGTGCCAGGTCTTCCTGCGCCAGTTGCAGGCCGATGCGGATCTCTTCGCCCTGAGCGATGCCGTAGCTGCGCGCGAGCAGAAGGATCTGCTTGGCCAGACGCGCTGCGAGCGGCCGCGTGTTGAGGTCTTCGACCGCGTCGAACATCAGCCGCAGGCGCCGGCAGTTGAGCCGCAACAGCGCCTCGTACAACTCGGTGTGCTGCGCGAGCAACTCCTTGAAGTCCGCCTTGCGCACCACCATCAGCGTGGTCTCGCCGTGGGCATTGGAATCGTGGGTGCGCGGCAGGCCGTCGAACAGCGAAATGTCGCCAAACCAGGTGCCCGGCTCCACATAGGTAAGCGTGATCTGCTTGCCCGACAACGACACCGAACTCACCCGCACGGCGCCCTTGGCCACGCCGCACCACTCGTCGGCTGCGGCACCGCGCGCCGACAGCATGGCACCGTCTTGCAGGCGACGAACCGCCGAGCGCGACAGGATCGCGTTGCGCAGGGTTTGGGAGAGTCTGGAGAACCAAGAGCCGGCCTCGATGCTGGAACGCTCGGCCATTGTAAGAACGGGGCTGTTCATTTTGAGTCGCTGATGTGACAGCATCATGCGCCGGCGCTCGCCTATTGTGTATGACGGCCCTGCAGCGAGCGCCGGCAGACCATCGATTCACCGCGGCAACGCCCCGCGCCAACCGGAGACAGCAATGAACCCGCCGACCCTCGAAATTCCCAGCCGCAGGCAGCAGGTCAGCGCGCCGGAGTGGCAGGCCCGCGTCGACCTCGCGGCCGCATACCGGCTCGTCGCCGCGTTCAAGTGGGACGACCTGGTCTTCACCCACATCAGCGCCCGCGTTCCCGGCAGCCACGACGAGTTCCTGATCAACCCCTACGGGCTGATGTTCGACGAGATCACCGCGTCGAGCCTGATCAAGGTGGATGCGCGAGGCAACAAGATCGACGCCTCGCCGTACGACGTCAACCCGGCCGGCTTCACGATCCACAGCGCGATCCACTCGGCGCGCCACGATGCGCTGTGCGTGCTGCATCTGCACACGCTGAACGGCATCGCGGTGTCGGCGCAGAAGGGCGGCGTGTTGCCGCTGTCCCAGCAGTCGATCTTCGTGCTGTCGAGCCTGAGCTACCACGACTACGAGGGCGTCGCGCTGCGCGACGACGAGAAGCCGCGTCTCGTCGCCGATCTCGGCCCCGCCAGCAACTTCCTGATGCTGCGCAACCACGGCCTGCTGACGCTCGGCGCGACGGTGGCCGATGCGTTCCTGAACATGTACCTGTTCGAGACGGTGTGCACGATCCAGGTTCGCGCGATGGCGGGTGGCGGCGAGCTGATCCACGTCGACCCCCGCATCATCGGCGGCGCGCAGCAGCAGGCGAAGGCGGTCACGCGCGGCGTCGGCGCCGGGGCGCTGACCTGGCCGGGGCTGCTGCGCCGCCTCGACCGTGCGGATGCCAGCTACCGCACCTGAGTCGGCTTCACGACCTCAGTGTCGCCAAGGCCGGCCACCGTGGCACTCACTGACCGACGTCACAGCCGTGCCAGGCGCTGCAACGCCAAGTTCAGCGTTTCATCCTTCTTCGCGAAGCAGAATCGCGCGATGCGCTGCTCGAATCCGTTCTGGTAGAAAACCGACAGCGGGATCGCGGCGACGCCGATCTCGGTCGTGAGCCAGCGGCAGAAATCCGTCTCGGGCAGGTCGGTCACGGCCGAATAGTCGACGCACTGGAAGAAGCTGCCACGGGTTTCGAGCACGCGCAATCGCGTCGCCGCCAACCCGGCGCGAAACAGGTCGCGCTTGCGCTGGTAGAACGCCGGCAGGCCGAGATGGTTGGAAGCGTCGGCCATGAAGTTCGCCAGGCCGTGCTGCATCGGCGTGTTGACCGTGAACTCGTTGAACTGGTGCACCTTTCGGAACTCGGCCATCATCGCTGCGGGTGCGGCGACGTAGCCGACCTTCCAGCCGGTGACGTGGTAGGTCTTGCCGAAGCTC
>JANMAW010000476.1:0-1782 GCA_031360005.1 Rhizobacter sp. | reverse complement strand
TTGCAGGGCCAGGTCGGCGCCGGCATCGGTCTGCTGTTGTGGGGTGCGCTGGCAATCAGCTGGATCGACAACCTCGTGCGCCCGCTGATCATCAGCGGCGTCGCGAAGATCCCCTTCCTGCTCGTACTGTATGGCGTCCTGGGAGGTCTCGCGGCCTTTGGGCTCATCGGCCTGTTCGTCGGGCCGGTGACCCTCGCCGTCCTGTTGGCGCTCTGGCGCGAATGGACGGCGGACAACGCAGACCAAGACGCGTGTCCGGCCCCTTGAACCCGCCCACCGCGCCTTCTCGCAACGCAGCCCTGGAGCCTCATCTTGATCCCGCCGCGTGCGATGGTCGTCAAACAGCGCCGACGCTCGGCCCTGACCGTGGCACGCGAGCGCGTCTCGGCGTTGCGCGTGTGGCTTCAGGCGAGCGAGAGCCGGCCGGTGAGGCTGGTCGAAACCCACATCTCCTGGGTGCTGCTCGCCGACGCGCTGGCCTACAAGATAAAGAAGCCGGTGCGGCTGCCTTTCCTCGACTTCACGACGCTGGCCGCGCGACGCCGCTTCTGCGACGAGGAGCTGCGCCTGAATCGGCGCCTCGCGCCATCGTTGTACCTCGATGTCGTGGAAGTTTGCGACGGCCCGGACGGTCCGAGGTTCGGTGGCGTCGGCCACGTGCTCGACGTCGCGGTACGCATGCGACGCTTCCCGGACGGCGCGCTATGGAGCGAAAAGCTGGCCGCTGGAACGCTGGCGCCGCGCAATATCGAAGCGATGGCCCAGAGGCTCAGTGACTTCCACCGCGCCGCTGCCGTGGCGCCGCGCGGCAGCGCGTTCGGTTCGGCCGCGAGCCACGAACGCGCCACACGACGCCTGATCGACGGGGTCGAGGCCGGGCCCGCGGAGGCCGGCTCACCGGGCGTGGCCATCGACTGGCCCGCACTGCGAACGTGGCTGCGCCGACAACTGCGGGCGCTCGCGCCGCTGTGGGAGCAACGCCGGCGCGACGGCCGCGTGCGCGAATGCCACGGCGATTTGCACCTGGCGAACGTGCTGCAGCTCGCCGGCGAGACCACGGCCTTCGACGGCATCGAGTTCGACGATGCGCTCCGCTGGATCGACGTGCTCGACGACATCGCATTCCTGGCGATGGACCTGCTGGCGTACGACCAGCGCGCCCTGGCGTTCCGTTTCGTCAATGCCTACCTTGAGGCGAGCGGCGACTACGACGGGCTGCCCGCGTTGCGCTTCTACATGGTCTGTCGTGCGCTCGTGCGCGCACAGGTCACGGCCATCGGCCAAAGGCAGGGCGTGCATTCGGCGGCCTGCTGCGGGACGGCGGACTACCTTGCGCTCGCAGCGGCCCTGTCCGGCAGCGCCGATGCGCGGCTGGCCATCACGCACGGCCTGCCGGGTTCGGGCAAGAGCTTCGTCTCGCAAGGGGTGATCGAAGAGGCGGGAGCGATCCGTGTTCGCTCCGATGTCGAGCGCAAGCGGCTGTTCGGCCTCGGCGCGCTGCAGTCTTCGCACGACCATGTGCCCGGGGGCATCTACGACAAGGCTGCGACGGATCGCACCTATTCGCGCCTGCGGGCGGTCGCACATCTCGCACTCGGCGCCGGCTGGCCGGTCGTCGTCGATGCGGCGTTCCTGCGCCAGTCGGAACGTGCGCAGTTCGCCGCGCTGGCCGCGTCGCTCGCGCTGCCCTTCTGCATCTTCGATTGCCGCGCTGCGTTGCCGCTGCTGCGCCGGCGGCTCGAGCAGCGGCAGGCGAGCGGCGCCGACCCGTCGGAAGCCGAC